>NZ_OY730241.1 GCF_963422545.1 uncultured Flavobacterium sp. | reverse complement strand
GATGCTGTTTTTGCATTAACTCCACCAAATATAGGTGGTTCAAATGTTATTGCAAACACTACTGATGCCGGGTAAAGCAATTGCAGCAGCGATTACAGCAGCAGGAGTAAAGCGTGTAGTAATGCTAAGTAGTATTGGTGCTGATTTACCTGGCGGAACCGGTCCAATTACAGGACTTCATAATATCGAGAAAATCTACGAAAGCTTAGAAAATGTATCGGTTACTTTTCTTCGTGCCGGATTTTTCTATACTAATTTCTATAATGATGTTCCGATGATAAAAGGAGCGGGAATTATTGGCGCGAATTATCCATCAGAAACTAAAATGCCTTTTGTACATCCTGAAAATATTGCAACTGCGGCAGCTGAAGAATTACAAAAAACAACTGCGGGAAAAAATGTTCGTTATATCATTAGCGATATTCGTACTGCAAATGATGTGGCAAAAGTTTTTGGTCAGGCAATTGATAAACCGGAATTACCGTGGGTAGAATTTACAGATGAACAATCTCTTGGCGGAATGAAACAAGCAGGTTTACCGGAAGAAATAGCTAAATTATATACAGAAATGGGATCAGGTTTAAGAAGTGGTAAGATTCAGGAAGATTTTTTTGAGTAGTAACACTTCTGTTGACGGAAAAAACGAAACTGGAAGATTTTGCAAAAGAATTTGCGGCAAGTTTCTAATTCTTACAGAAAGAGCTGATTGTAAAATCAGCTCTTTTTTTGTAAAGTATTTTTAGATCTATAAGTGGTTTAGTTTTCGGTGAGCCAGATTAATAATTTACTTCTTTTTTCTCTGCTTACAATAATGTCTTTGTCGAATGGAAAGGACAAATTAATTTTTAGTTTTCTTGGGAAATAATCTGTTGCATCAAGAATGGCATTTCGATTGACAAGGAACTGCCTGTTCATTCTAAAAAAAGTTAGTCCTGTTTTGTGTTCCAGTTCCTCTAAACTTTCGGTCATAGCATAGGTTTTTCCAGAATGCGCGTGCATATATGTTATTTCATTTTCAAGACAAAACAAAGCAATTTTATCAAGCGTAAATGGCAGTAATCGATCTCGATATTTGATCATAATGGTACGACTGCTATTTTTGTTTTTAGCGGCTAAAACCGCCATTGCAGCTTCGTATTTTTGTGTAATACTTCCTGCCATTACTTTTTGCATGTTCTGAAATTTCAACAGCGCTTTTTCCAGAGATTCAAGACTAAAAGGCTTCAGTATATATTCAATTCCGTTTGCTCTAAAAGCTTCCAGCGCGTATTCGTCAAAGGCAGTAGAGAAGATAACCGGAACTTCAATTGTAATCACTTTTGCAATATCAAAGCTTAAACCATCGCCCAGTTGTATATCACTAAAAATAAGATCTGGTTGCGGATGGACCGAAAAATAATCTATAGCTTCTTTGACCGAACTTAAAATGCACACAATTTCAACATCGGGTTTTATTTGTTTCAAATTGCTGGCAAGATCTTCGGCAACAAGAAGCTCGTCTTCAATAATTATTATTTTCATGCGGCATGATTTTAAAGCTGACCGAGAAAATTTTTCCGTCATTCTTAATTATAATTTCTTCTCCGGACCATAATTGGTAGCGTTCGGCTAAGTTACTCAAACCGCTTTTTGTCGATGTTTCGCCGGCATTTCTTAGATTAATAGCATTTGAAACTGTTATAAAATTGTCTTGTTGTTCGATCAATAATTTCAGAGGAGTTTCTTTGGTAAATATATTGTGTTTAATGGCGTTTTCTAATAATGGCTGTAGCGAAAATGAAGGAACAAGTCCTTTTAACATTTCTTGGTTTTCAATCTTTAAATTCCATTCTAAAGCATCACCAAAGCGCATTTTTTGCATTTCGAGATAGTTTTTACAAATCTCTATTTCTTCATCAAGTGTAGTAGCCAGACTATTGTTTAAGGAAACTGCAGAGCGAAGGAAATCAGCTAATTGAAGCAGATATACTTCGCCAAGTTTAGGATCTTTTTTATATAAAGCTTTTAATGTATTTAGCGAATTAAACAAAAAATGTGGATGAATTTGTTGTTTTAACAATAGATTTTCTGCCTGAGTACTTCTAAGCTGTAAACGTGAATTTTCAAGTTCGGTTTGGATTTTATTCTGTCTAAAGATTACATAATTATGAAGAAATAATATGATAGTGGTAAGTACAATTGAAATAGCAATAAAAGCAGCCAAAAGCTTGTAATTTTCTAAATGACTCGGAATTTTAGCCAGATATGCAAAAATAGGCCAGAGAGTAAGGTAAATTCCAACGCCTGATATATAACTAAGACTTAAGCGACAAAGCTGAAATTTGAATAAATCGTCCGGAAATTTTTTGGCACTAAATTTTAAAATCCAAACTAATAAATTACTTGTCAGAAACATATAACAAGCGGTTTTAATAGCCAATACAAACAATGCCGAGAGGATTTCTTCGAACAAAAAGAGCAATAAAAAAGTAAACGGAAAGGCGAGACCTACCAATAACATATTGAGTCTCCGTATTTCTTTGAGATTGTATGGCGTTATTGCTTTTCTTATATTATTTATCATTGAAATATAGTATCTAATCCAACTGTTTTTTGCTTTTGTTTATCATACGAAATGTACAAATATCTTAAGTATAAAATTAGAAATTATTCTTTACTAAAAGTTCCAACTATTTTTTATAGCCGGAACTTTTAGGATTTTTTTTTGTAAATTATTAAAAGATATAAAATAAACTTACCTGAGCTGTATTGTTTTGAAAATCACTATTTATACCAGCTGTTTTTATTTTAGTAACATCCGTTAAAGACATATAATATCGGGCTCCAATTCCAAGACCATTTTGAAACTGATAACCAATTCCTGCTGCAATTCCACCGTCAATTTTTTTAGCAAATTTAGTGTCCGAATTAATACCTAAACTTGTGAAATCTTCATTGACTAAAATTCCAATTTGAGGACCAGCTTCAAGATATAAACCGAAATTGGTTTTATACTTTAAAAGAATGGGAACCGTAACGTATGAAAGCTTTATATCCTGACTATTCATAAGTCCGCCTTTAATTTTTGCTCCTTGTGTTGAGTACAAAAATTCTTCCTGAACAGCAAAGTGATCGTTGAACTTGTAACCTACAAGCGCTCCTGCGTGAAAACCAGTTAAACCTTCGGTGTCAAAATCAGCATTGGTAAAATTGCTGTAATTTGCTCCGGCTTTTACACCAAAGTAAAGTCGGTCTGTTATATTTTTAAAAAAGCTTTGACTAAAGCCGCTTGTTGAGGCAAGAAGGATACAACCAATGAATAATTTTTTGATGATTTTCATAAACTTAAATTTTTAATTTATACGAATTATTGTTTTATATCGGACAAAAATATATTGAGTTTGAACCACACTTAGAATAATTAAGGTCGAGACGGACAAAATTGCAGGCGAAGCGGATTTATAAAATACAAGGAGGAGGAATTAAGAGATATGAAGTTGTATTATATATCAACAATTATGAGAAAGCCCCGAATGAAAATTCGGGGCTTTTATTTTTTTGTATGGTCAAATTTAAAACTAAATCTGAGTAAACACTCAGGCAGAAGATCAGGAATTTTTCTCTATAATGTTTTTTACACTATTAATAAAAGTCTCCGTGTTTTTGATTTCGGAGTTAATTTCAGGATTATAATCTGATAAATAAAACTGTTCGAGCATCTCTCTTTTTAAATACTTAATTAAAGAATCAATACTTCGGGTATCATTTTGCAGCTGTCTTTTCAATTCTCGTTGTTTGCTTTCCAGATAATCTAAAGCTTTTTTTAATCTCTGAACGTCTGATTTTTCCAATCTGCTTCAATTTTAAAATTAATAAACGATAATCTGGAGGTATAATTCAAGATGTTCCAAAAACCTACTACCATTTGAATATATACCATTCCAAACTACCGTATTTATGTATATACGTTTAATCTGACAGTTTAGTTTCATATAGACTATTATTTAACAGGATTTTAGCATAAAATAAGCAATTTTTTATCTGTATGTGTTTGTTAATTAGTTGTTTATCTGTTTTTAGAAGTGAAAATTTGAATAAAAAAACATGCAAAATCCCGTAATTTTTTTAATGATTCCTCAATGCTTGATGCTGGATAACCTATTACATTGATAGGATAATAAAGGTTTTGGCGTTTTATGCATAAAAATTAAAAATAACTCTTTAAATTTGCCGCACAAATGAGAAACAATAACCAGAATACAATGTATTATAGCTGCAGCATGATGATGTGTTGTGATGTTGCTATGCGTATGTTTTGATCTGGCTGATATAAAAGTTTAATTTATTTTAAGGCCTTTCATAAACAATTGAAAGGTCTTTTTATTTTAAAATTTATCAATTTCTAAAGCACTGAAAAAGTTCAATGCCCAAAATAAACTTGAATAAAAAATGATTGAATTAAAAAATGTTACTAAAAATTTCCATCAGAAAAACCGGATTGTTTCCGCTTTATCAGATGTTTCATTAAAAGTTCCTCCAGGGAAAATCTTTGGTGTAATAGGAACTTCGGGAGCTGGAAAAAGCACATTAATTCGATGTGTAAACTTGTTAGAAAGACCAACTTCAGGAGAGATTATTGTTGATGGAAAATCGTTAATGCAATTGTCAAATGCGCAACTTGCGATTGAAAGAAGACAAATAGGAATGATTTTTCAGCATTTTAATTTGCTTTCATCAAGAACTGTTTTTGAGAATGTTGCTTTTCCGTTGGAACTTGTTGGTGCGTCAAAATCAGATATTCAAGCCCGCGTTTTAGAATTGCTACAATTAGTAGGTTTGGCCGAAAAAGCAAACGATTATCCTGCAAGTCTTTCAGGAGGTCAGAAACAAAGAGTTGCAATCGCGAGAACATTGGCTAACAATCCAAAAGTGCTATTATGCGATGAAGCCACGAGTGCATTGGATCCCGCAACTACAAGATCGATTTTAAATTTATTGAAAGATATTAATCGTCGTCTTAATATCACCATTTTATTGATTACACACCAAATGGAAGTTGTAAAATCAATTTGTGATGAAGTTGCCGTAATCAGCCACGGAAAACTAATAGAACAAGGAAGTGTTGGAGAAATTTTTGCAGATCCGAAACATGAATTGACAAAAGAATTTATTTCGTCATCCTTACATATCGATATTCCAACGGTTTATCAGGAAAGACTACAAAAAGAAGATGGTGAAGGTTTAAACCCATTATTAAGACTTGAAATGACTGGAAAATCAGTAAATGAACCTGTTATTTCTGAAGTTTCGAGATTATTTGATACTAATTTCAAAATTGTCAGCGCACAAATGGATCAGGCCGGAGACGTTAATTTCGGAGTAATGCTGATCGAATTATCTGGTAAACGAGAGAATTACGAAGCTGCAATCCAATATTTTATTTCTAAACATATTAAAACTGAAATCATAGGTTATGTCTGAATCCATTTTTGAATTATTACTAAAAGGCACTTGGGAAACTATTGTTATGACATTTGTCTCTGGTTTTTTTGGCTTTGCGCTGGGACTTCCAACAGGAATTTTGCTTTTCCTGACTAGAAAAAATCAAATATTAGAACAACCGGTTTTAAACCGTTCTTTATCTGTTTTGGTTAACATTTTTCGTTCTATTCCATTCATTATATTAATTGTTTGGATGATTCCGTTTACACGCGCACTCGTAGGAACTTCTATTGGTGTTAGCGCGGCATTGGTTCCTTTAAGTATAGGAGCGGCACCTTTTATTGCACGACTTGTAGAAAATAGTCTACTAGGTTTACCATCTGGATTAATTGAAGCTGCAAGAGCTTTGGGCGCAACACCTTTGCAAATTGTATATAAAGTTTTACTTCCTGAAGCTTTGCCATCGTTAATAAATGCTGCATCAATAACTTTGATTACACTTGTTGGTTATTCGGCAATGGGCGGAGCCGTTGGAGCGGGAGGTTTAGGACAAGTTGGGTATCAATACGGTTATATTGGGTACGATGCCGTAACGATGAACGCAGTTCTGGCATTGCTTGTCATACTGGTGTTTCTGATACAATTTGCGGGAGATACATTATCAAAACGATTTGATCATAGATAGAGAATAGCTTTGAGGTTTTACATGAATATCTTTGAGATTTTACCGCAAAGTACGCGAAGTTTTTTTACTCTGCTAAGTTTGTTAAAAACACAAAGTTCGCAAAGCTTTATGGATACTTTGAGATTTTAATGCAAAGTGCGTAAAGTTTTCTTTGAAATTTTACCGCAAAGTACACAAGGTTTTTTACTCTGCTGAGTTTGTTAAAAACGCAAAGTTCGCAAAGCTTTGCGAACTTTAATATTGTGTTTGCACAATCAAATCTTAGGGAACTTTGCGAAAATCTTTGCGCCCTTTGCGGTAAAAAAAAAAACGCCCTTTGCGGTTAAAAAAATACACACACAACAAATAAATATTTAATTAAAAATTAAAAACATGATTACTAAAAATAAATTTTTAAAAACAATCGGAATTATAGCTTTGTCATTATCGTTGGCAAATTGTGGCAAGAGTAAAAATGACGATCCACACCATTTAAAAGTTGGTGTAGCTTCAGGACCTGAATATGTTGTAGCTCAGGCAGCGCAAAAAGTAGCAAAAGACAAATACGGTCTTGATGTAGAATTAGTTTCGTTTAATGATTACGTGATTCCAAACGAGGCTTTGAGTCAGGGAGATATTGATGCGAATGCTTTTCAGCATAAACCATATCTTGATGAGCAATCTAAACAACGCGGATATAAATTATCGATAATTGCAAAAACCTTTATTTACCCGATTGCAGCGTATTCTAAAAAGATCAAAAACCTTTCGGAATTGAAAAACGAAAGCACGATTATTATTCCAAATGATCCAACAAACGGAGGACGTTCGTTGTTGCTTTTACAGAAAAACGGTTTGCTGAAATTGCGTCCAAATGTAGGTTTATTGCCTAAAGTAACAGACATTGTAGAGAATCCTAAAAATTTAAAAATCTTAGAATTAGAAGCGCCGCAATTACCTCGTGCTTTAGACGATCAAAATGTGACGATCGCTATTATCAACAATACTTTTGCATCTCAAGCCGGGTTAGTTCCTGCACGTGATGCTTTGTTTGTAGAAGATAAAGATTCGCCTTATGTAAACCTTATTGTAAGCCGTGAAGACAATAAAAAAGACGAAAGAATACAGCAATTTGTAAAAGCTTTTCAATCTGCAGAAGTAGAGCAAGCAGCCATTCGTGAGTTTAAAGGTGGAGCTGTTAAGGGATGGTAGTTTTTTAGTTTACAGTTTTTAGTCGCGGTCTCAGTTTACAGTCTCAGTCTCAGTCACAGTCTCAGTTTTCAGTCACAGTCTCAGTCACAGTCTCAGTTTGCGGTTTTGTAAACTTTATGTTTAAAATCCAAAAGGCAGATATTAATAAAATATCTGCCTTTTTTTATTGTTAAAATGAATATTGCGACTAAAAATACCGCGACTGAAAACTGTGACTGTGACTGAGACTGAGACTGAAAACTGAGACTGAAAACTGAAAACTGAGACTGCAAACTAATTTTCTTTTAAGTTTTTTTTTAGATATGGAACAGTGAAAAAGGTTATATTTGGGAGATTCAGAATCTATTTTGTTAAGAAGCATTTCAACTATAATTATATAATACAATAAGTAACTCATGAAGATCTTTTTTTTGAAAACAATGTTGTTTTTAATGTTTTTAACTTTATTTTCCTGCCAATCAAAAAAGCAAAAAGAAGAACCAAAAGCCTATAAAGCAGGTGTAATTTTGTCTTTTGATGATGCTTATGTAGACGAATGGTATGATGCTGATCAGGTTTTGAAGAAATATGGCTGGAAAGCGACTTTTAACGTTTGCAGGATAGATTCTATTGGCGCACCTGAGATCAAAAAACTTCTTGAAATGCAAAATGAAGGACACGAAATTGCCGGTCACGGATATCACCATTATAATGCAGTAAAGTTTGTTAAAAAGTATGGAATCAGTCAATATATGAAGCAGGAAATAGATCCTATGATTGTGTCCATGAAAAAGCATTCGTTTAAGGTAACTTCATTTGCATATCCTTACGGAGAAAGATCTGATGCACTTGACAGCGCGTTATCCAGTGAGTTTAAAATTATAAGAGGAAGAGCTTTTGGTGGAGAAGATCCTGAAAAACAAGACAGTTTTTTTAATAAATCAAAAATTGTATTTGCGTTTGATATTGACAACAGCCACCTTCATTTTAGTATTCCGTATCTTTTAGAATTAATGGATTATGCCAAAAAGAATAATAAAATCTTACTTCTTTGCGGTCATAGACCAGTTAAAAATGTAACTGCAAATTATCAGACCAAAATTGAAACTCTGGAGTTTATCTGTAAATACATGAAAAAGAATGATCTGGAATTTTATACTTTATCTGATTTAGATGATTTGCTTCCGCAGAAGTCAATCTAAATAGCAACAAAAAAGAAACACGTTTCTTCACACATAGCTATTATGTGTATTAATGTTTAGTGAAACGCCTTTTTTTTTACCATAAAAAACCATGTTTCTATGTGTTTAAAAAAATGCGTTAAACAATTAATTAAGGCTTTATCACTTTAGTTAAAATTCGGGGTATTTGAATCAAATCATAATCATTTGCAAAAACAATATATTGGTTGTGCCACGAAGGAGAAAACTTGTCTTTGAAGTTGCGTAAACCTTTGTAATGCGAAAAGGATCTAACCTTTTCGTACGCATATTTCATTGACTTTTCCTGAATTGTTTGCGGATTTTCGATTCCGCTCATTGGTACCAAACCCAGATCGACATAAATAATATCTTTTGATTTAAGATAATTAAAATATTCGACCATTATAAAGTCCATAATACCATTTGGAGCGTCGTCTGTTTTTCTAATCAAATCATAAGTACTTTCATCCTTGGCATAATCCGGAATGATATTGATGAAGGCAAGAATTTTTCCTTCGTTGTTTTCGACTGTAATAATAGTTTGTTTTTTAAGTTCTTCCCACAGAAAAATTCCTTGCGAAAAAAGCATTTCTTTTCTCGAAGTATCCTGAAGCCATTGATCGCTTACCGCTTTAAGTTGTTGCAGTAATCCATCTTTTATAGGAGGTTCATTTATTGTAGTCTGCAAACCCAGATCGGTGATTTTTTTTAAAGCATTTCGCAATGATTTTCGATTTTGTCCTTCCAGATGAAATTCCCTTAGATCAACAACGGCAGCTTGTCCAAGAAAAAAGTATTTTTTGCCAATTTCAGAATATATTTTCAGGCTTGCCTGAGGTATTCGGTAATAAATACTTCTAAGACCAAAGTTGTAACAATATTTATCAAATTCAAGTATACAAAGTTTTATTTCTTCATCAGAACTTCCGACAGGATTTTCTAAAACAACGGCAAAATTTCCGGCTAACCGATACGAAATAAAGGCATTTTTGCTTTTAGAAATAAAAAATAATTTATCAAAATAAGTTTTAAAATAACCCAGACTTGAGTTTCCGTATTTTTGCACCAACTCCGTTACAATTTCTTTTTCTTCATCAGTTGGTGTGTTTTTTAAGATTGAAGGTTTTACTAAAGTATAGATTAAAAAACAAAAAGAAAGGAATCCGCTAATCCTGAGGGAAGCTAAAAAATGTGTTGCAAAAGTTCCGGTTGGCCGCAGATTATCACTACCAATCAGAAAATAATTCTGAAGTGTATATTGAATGGATTGCCCTAAACTAAAATCAATGTTAAAATGCTTTTTGTCAAAAAAATAAAAGCCAAGAACACCGTAAATAAGAACGGCAAGAATGCTTAACAATGAAGTTTGCAAACCAATAACGCCAAGCCTTGGATTTGTTTTTACATAATATTCTTTTCTTGTTGCGATTAAAACAAAAAGCACCAGAAGAGCTACAATAGATTCTTCAAAATCGATTGCTTTAGTAAGATGTCCTATCAAAGATATCACAGATAATAACACGGCAAACCACCAGGCAGTGCGGAGACCTTTTAGCATAAAGGCAGAGGTTACTAATAAAAAGAGCCCCGTTGATAGTACAAGATAGTTTGAGGTATGGATTGCTTCCAGAGGTAAAAAATCTTTAAGCGCATGGAGTCTGCTATGGATTGCCGGTGTAAGTGCAGAAACGATATTGACAATGCCAAGAATCAGCAGAAGCAGGGCAGGAATAACGCGCATTAAAAGCTTGTGAATTTTGGAAACAAAGAGAAGTATACCTGTAAACAATGGAAGCCAGAATTCGAAAAACCGATAGAATAATGTGATTGCAACCGCCTCGATGTTATTAAAACCATACTTAATTAATATATAGCTCATCGAAACTTCGACAGCACCCAAACCTCTTAAAAATGGAGAAATAATCAAAAAAATAACCGAAACTACATAAGCCATTGTTGCGGCGAAAAGGGATGATTCAAATTGTAATGCTTTCATCGCAATGTAAACATGCGTTATTCCAACGGCGTCAATTATTACAGAGCATAAAATGATTTTTAAAAATTTAGTCCGGTTGATTTTATGTTCTTGAAGATTAGTTAAAAAAGGCTCTACTTTAGGGAATCTTTTTAAGATTAACTGATAGAGTTTTCCTTTTTGCAGTAACGAATTAAACAAAAGAACAAACAACGGAATAATGAGGATTATAAGACCCAAAACTAACCATTCGTGATAACCAACAGATCCTTTTAATAGTGAAAAAAGAAATAACGGTATCGCAAAAAGAACCACAGAGACAATGCCTGTAAAACCATAAATCGCAGAAGCTAAGTGAACTTCTGTTCTTGTTGTTCCTTTTTTTAATATAGAATCAGTAAAAAATAAAAGCGACGTAATACCGCCGGCAGGAATAAATATGCTTATAAAATTACGTTTTAGGAATAAAGCAGTGGCATCTTTCAGGGTGATTTTTGCGCCAATGGCAGAGAATGAAAAAATATACATTAATCCTTGCAGAAAGATGTAGGATATAGTGACTAAAAAGCCAATTAATACCCAAATTGGTTTTGCTTCGGTAATGCTGTTTTTGATTTGATAAAGTTCATTTTGTTCCTCTTTTATAAACCAAAAACCTATCAGAAAAAAGGTAAATGACAAGACAATTTGCCACATTAGTTTGCCATTTTTAGAAAAGAAATTAAGCACTCTTTTTTTGAGGGAGTTTAAAATAGTGTTTGCATTTTTTATTTCTATCATGGTAAGCATACTTATTTACTTTGTTATAAAAATACTACATTTATTTGTTTTGTATATTAATTTGTTATTTAAAAATCAATTAATTAGGGTTTTACAGAGGTGATTTGAAAGGGAAAAAGAGTTAAAAAGGGATTTTTTTTACAAAGTAAAAACGTATTAAATCTTTATGGAGAGGCAAATGGAATCAAAATTTTGATGTATATTTAGACATCAATTTAGAAGAAAGTTATATAAGATATCAGAATTATTAGATTGTTATTTTGGGGAAATATTCCGTTGGTTTGATTATTAGACTGTGATGAATTTTGTAACAAAATTGGCTTTAGAATAAAATTTTGAAACATATATTTATTTTCATATAGTCATTTAAACGATATCTTTGGTCCCACATATAGCAAGGGTTAAGAAGGAAATTAGGTTAATGTTAAAGTAAAAAAAAAATGGTAATTTTAGGAGACAACGAGTATTATAAAGGAATCGATAAAATCAATTTTGAAGGAAAAGATTCTGATAACCCATTGGCCTTTAGATATTATAATCCGGAACAAATCGTTGCAGGTAAAACGATGCGTGAACATTTTAAATTTGCTATATCATATTGGTACAGTTTCGGTGGTAATGGTGCGGATACTTTTGGACAAGCAACTAAAACTCTTTCCTGGAACGAATTGAGAGAACCAATTCAGGCCGCAAAAAACCGAGCAGATGCTGCTTTTGAGTTTATAAGCAAAATGGGTTTTGATTATTATTGTTTTCACGATTATGATCTGGTTCAGGAAGGGCAGACTTTTGCTCAATCGGAGTTGCGATTAGCCACTATGACTGACTATATAAAAGAAAAACAACAAGCGTCAGGTATAAAAGCACTTTGGGGTGCCGCAAATTGTTTCTCTAATCCGCGTTATATGAATGGCGCAGCTACAAATCCGGATTTTAAGGTAGTTGCCAGAGCTGCTGCTCAGGTAAAACTGGCATTAGATGCAACTATTGCACTTAATGGCGAAAATTATGTTTTTTGGGGAGCTCGCGAAGGATATCTGACTTTACTGAATACAGATATGAAACGAGAACTGGATCATATGGGAACATTTTTAGCACAGGCACGGGATTATGCGAGAAGTCACGGTTTTAAAGGGACTTTTTTAATCGAGCCAAAACCTATGGAACCTTCTAAACATCAATACGATTTTGATTGTGCAACGACTATTGGTTTTTTACATAAATATGGTTTAGAGAAAGATTTTAAATTAAATATCGAAGTAAACCATGCGACATTGGCTCAACACACTTTTCAGCATGAGCTTGAAGTAGCAGCAATGTCAGGAATGTTAGGAAGTATTGATGCCAATAGAGGAGATAACCAGAATGGTTGGGATACTTCTCAGTTTCCAAACAATATTCAGGAAGTTACAGAGGCAATGCTGGTTTTTCTTAAAGCCGGAGGAGTTGATGGAGGCGGAGTAAACTTTGATTCGAAAATTAGAAGAAACTCCACAGATATGGAGGATATTTTTCTGGCACATATTGGAGGTGCAGATGTTTTTGCAAGAGCTTTATTGACAGCAGATAAAATTATGACGTCTTCACCGTATGAAAACCTGAGAAAAGAGCGCTACAGTTCTTTTGACACCGGAAAAGGAAAAGAATTTGAACAAGGAAAACTAAACTTTAAAGATTTGTACGCTATTGCGAGAGAAAACGGCGAACTCGAATTACAAAGCGGAAAACAAGAACTTTTTGAGAATATTATTAATCGATATATCTAATTACGATTCCTCTGTTTCTCTGAACAACTACAATATAATTAATTTCAAAAGAGTTAAAAAAAGCATTGAAATATCTGGACATAAAAAAATTAAACACGAATTTCACGAATTGCCACTAATTAGTTTGTGAAATTAATTTCACAAACTAATTAAACCTTGAGTATTTGTGAAAATTAGTGAAATTAGTGTTTAAAATGGATTCATAATATTTATGCCCAGATGATATTTCAATGGGGTTTTAATTTATAAATCAGATTATTTCAAAATTTATCTTTTAACGAATTTAAAGTTTTGTACCGAATTTTCTCCTGTCGTAGCTTTTATCATATAAATACCTTTAGGAAGACCATTTACTGGTATCTCTGAAGTAATCATGTCTTCGGCAATAATAGTTGTTTTCCATACCTCTTTGCCTGCCGTATCATACATAGAAAGTGCAACCGGACCATTAATTGAATGATCAAATTTTATTCTAAAAGTATTCGATACAGGATTCGGGAAAATGTAGTTGGCTGCAGCAGCTTTGAAAAAAACAGGTGCACTTAATGTCGATCCAAGTGAAATGGCATACAATGCCGCATCTGCTTTTGGCAATTGTACACTTAGCGTTCCTTGTGTTGTACTTGTCGTACCGGAATATAATTCTTTAACCGTATAATTTCCAGATCCTAAACCAAGACGACTTAAACTAACATTATTAGTCACTGCCGCATCACTGTAATTAAATACGGCAACATAAGTAACGTCGTTGTGCGTAGCCGAGAAAATGTTGGCAGCATTGTAACCCGTATTACCATCGGCAGGAAGAAAATGCATATCGGCACGGGCAACATTCATGACCTCATTATTTTGCAGAAGACTCTGCGCTTTCGATTTCCAAACTCCTGCAACAGAAAAATCGTCACCAGTTGTAATTGTTCCCGTTACGACACTGCTTAAAAGTCTCGCACGATTTTCTCCCGCAGTAACACTGCCCAATACAACGTGATCAGCATCCAGATAATCATAGATCTGATTTTGCCACCATCCATAAGTAGTACTGTTAAGTGTATAATCGCTATCGCCAATGCTGCTGTAAGCATCGCAGGCAATACGGCGAACATGCACATAAGGACCCGTTGCAATATTTGGAGATATTGCGGCTTCTACCAGCATTGTGCCATTAATCTCGTCGACTAAATACTTCATTCCTTCCTGATAAGCCTCCATACCGGTATGCAGCTGATAATTAACAAAACTATCAGCTTCTATACTGGCGTGCGTTAAAAAGTCAACTTTTACCATCTCAAATCCTGCGGCTTTAAAACGGTTAATAAAAAAATGTATTCTCGCTTTAGTTCCCGGACTTGTAGGATCCATGGCATAAGCGCCGTCAAGTTCAAAAGGAGCACCATTAACGGTAGTCCAACATTGATTATAGTTGTACGAACTGCCTTCGACCTGACGATTGTATTTGCCCCAATCTACAAACGGAGCCCAATAAATCCCTGCTTTAAATCCTTTGCTTTTAGCATAAGTAACAAATTGTGCCAGTTGTGCATCACTCATATTGTCCCAATACGAATCAAGGTCAATGAATAAAGTGTTGTCTTCGGTTTTAAATGCCGGACAATCATCATGAAAAAAGTCTACAACCGCATTAACTTTAGTAAAGTTGATAGAAGTCTGCATCGCGCCCCAGCTATTCCAGCCCATAGGTTTTGGCGCAGTCCAGTCAAAAATATATTTAGGTTGCAGTGCAGCATTTGCCTGAGCAAATTCTTCAAAACCAGCTCTCCAATCGTCATTAGCACTAATGATTACTTTAGGCGAAGGACAACTCGTTTGGCCAACGTTTACCCAACCATGACCACGAGTATCTCTTGTTACCTCTTTCTTTGTCCATCCCGCAATAACCGATACATAGGCAGATGAAGTACCGCCGCCATTTACTGTAATACCGGTTTTCCATTTAGTATGTTCAAGAGAGCCAATAACCAAGCCTTTACGGTTGGTATTATTGTAAATATTAGTAACCTCAGACGCCGTAAAATCAGCAGCGTTAAGCGGATATGCATTATAGCGAACCCAGGCATCATTATCATAAGGCACAAATACGGCTCTGGTGTCTCCACTGCCAAAATTTGGCGTAACCTGATAACTTGTCAAAGGCGACATTTTATAGCAATTAGAACCATTTCCCGTAAGGACAACCTGAACAGCAAGATAATTTTTGTTGGTATAAGTGTAGAAAACCTGCTGCATTCCCAAAGTGTAATTTCCACTTAAAGTGAAAATATGTTTGGTGCCGCTGCCAATATTATCAGTAAATTGTTCCGTAGTATAAACTGCTGTTGCAAAATTACTACTCACATATTGCTGATCGCTAAAAGCATAAGCCGATGCATTGGTGACAACCGTTGCGCCATTAAATTTTACGTTATAAGTCTTGTTGGTTAAATTGTAAACCACACTATTATTTGTTCCAAAATTTACGGTTTGAATACTTGACGCGGCCATTGGAGTCAGAACAAATTTATCGAGATTAGGAGCCCAGGAACTTGTGTTGTCCCAAAGCAGGGTAGTGGTTCCGCTGTTTAAATAGACACTTATGTTCTTGGAAGCAGCAGTACTCCATCCGCCACTAGGATCACACGGAATCGCTATGGCTGTTGCCGAACCTGCTGTTAACCGAATTGTTCGCGGATCGCCGGTGCAATAAAATAATTGCAAATTGTACCAGCCTGTCATTGCTACAGAAACGTTTACCGAAACGTTGCTATCGCCACCCAAATTCCCAACTATTTTGCCGGAACAGGCATCACAGTTTTGTATGTTGGCGTTATTGGTGCGTGTGCCATTTTCGAATTCATAAGTTTGAGCTGAACTACATAAGGCAAATAATAATACTATGACGGTAAGAAACCTTTTAACCGAAAATTTTTCTTTTGTAATTTTTTCTTGCATAATAATTTATTTTAGATAGTTAAGATGCAGTACTATACTATACTGTGCTACAATGATAATAAAAATATTAATATGATGTGTATAATGTTAAAAAATAAATGATTTAATTATTTTTTAATGACTTAATTATGGTATGTGTTTATGTATTATTGATAATGTTTAAGAAAATTCATTTTAAATGATGCCTAAAAACAAATATTAAGTAGATAATTATATAGCAATCAAGGTCGAAAGTTTGCAATTCGTGCCGTTAGGCACAAAATATCGGTAGAAAATAAGAATTGGAATAAATTTAGCGTGCCGTAGGTACGCAATGATTAGCGTTTTGTTGCGTGCCTACGGCGCGCCCAATGCCATTAAGTTAAGCTTTTAGAAAATAAAATCCGTTTTTATCTGCGTTTTTACGAAGTAAATCTGTTTTTATCCGCGTCAAAATTAGACGCTGATTTTACTGATTCGCTAAAGCGAAAACGCTGATAAAAACGGATTTTTCTAATTACTTTCTTGATTAAACGGTTAAGCAATTTTGCAGATTTCCCCTTAACTTAATGACATTGACGGCGCGCCTGCCAATTTTGAATCCATAATCTTTACCGATATTTTGTACCTAATGGCACATTTCAAATCTTGATTTGCATTATTTCTAAGCATCTAATCAATTTATTTTTCGATCTGGAAGTTTGATTTTTCTTTCATTTATTATAAAAATTAATCAAATGATTAAATCTTTTGTTTAATTTTAAAATTAATTTATACCTTTGCATTAGATTAAAATAATTATGGCACCAAAAAGCAAAGACGCAAGCACCGAGGAAAGAATAAAAGAGGCAGCCCGAACCGTATTTACGCAAAAAGGATATTCAGCTACGCGTACTCGTGATATTGCTGAAGAAGCAGGAATTAACCTTGCCTTGTTAAACTATTACTTTAGAAGTAAAGAAAAACTTTTTGAGCTGGTAATGGCTGAGAAAGTAGCAAAGTTATTTGGAGTAATTGCACCGGTTGTTAATAATCAAAATACATCTTTAGATGAAAAAGTAGCTTTAATTGCTGATGCTTATATTACAATGTTAAGTCAAAATCCGGGTTTGCCTTTGTTTGTTTTGAGCGAAATACGAAACAATCCGGAACATTTTGGCAATAAAATGCAAGCCGGAAAATTGTTGACCGAATCTTATTTTGTAAAGCAGCTTCAGGAAAAAAGACCCGATATTCATCCGTTACATTTTATAATAAACATCTTGTCAATGTGTATTTTTCCGTTTATAGCAAAACCCGTTTTAGAATCTGCAGGCGTTATGTCAGCAAATCAATTAAGCGATTTTACCGAAGAAAGAAAGGTGCTGATTGTACAATGGTTTAATGCTATGATAAATTCGTAGCTATTTTTTTGGACTTAATTTAATCAAATGATTAAAACGAAATATTAAATGTTAAAAAATTGAATATGAAAAGGTTGTTAGTTGTTCTACTGGTTATTTTTCCTGTATTTCAGTTTTATGCACAACAAGAACGTAAGTTTTTAAAGCTTGAAGATTGTTATGCATTGGCAGAAGAAAATTATCCGTTATCGAAAAAAAGAGATTTGATTGCCAAAAGCAGCGAATACACGATTGATAATATTGCCAAAGGATATTATCCCAAGTTTGATATTTTTGGTCAGGCAACCTATCAGTCAGATGTTACAAAATTGCCCATTAGAATGCCAGGATTCGAAGTACCTATTTTGAAAAATGATCAATATCGCGCTTACGCGGAAGTAAATCAGCTTATTTATGATGGAGGTGCGTTGAAACAACAGAAGGAAATTGTCGAAAAACAAACTAAAGTTTCTGAACAACAACTCAAAGTCGATTTGTATGCCGTAAAACAACGAATTACGGAGCTTTATTTTGGAATTCTTGTTTTTGAAGAACAGCTTCGTCAGAATGATTTACTTAAAAATGATATTAGTATCGGAATGAAAACTGTCGAAGCGCAACTTGCAAATGGTACAGCTTATAGAAGTAGTCTGGATTTGCTTAAAGCAGAATATCTCAAAGCTGACCAAATGGCAATTGGGATTCGCAATTACAGAAAATCATATTTAGACATGTTAGGGCTTTTTATTAACTCAGAATTGGCGTCGGATACTCAACTTGAAATTCCTGCAAATGTTGTAAATTCAACAGAGATAAAACGTCCTGAACTGGAGCTTTTTACTTATCGAAACGAAAGTCTGGAACTTGGTAAAAAAACAATTGAAATTCAGAATTTACCCAAGTTCAATTTTTTCGTGCAAGGCGGTATCGGAAATCCCGGATTGAATATGTTCGAAGAAGGCTGGAAAGGCTATTATATTGGCGGTGTCAGGCTTAATTGGTCTTTAACGGGACTTTATACGGATAAAAAACAAAAGCAGATTATCGATATCAGTAAACAGCAACTTGAAGTAGATAAGGAAGTTTTTCTTTTTAATACCAATCAATCTGTTAAACAGCAAAATGCCGAAATTACGAAACTGCAAGAATATCTTGTTTCTGATAATGAGATTATAATGCTTAGAAATAGTGTAAAAAAAGCAGCCTTGGCACAATTAGAAAATGGTGTAATTGATTCCAGTGACTATTTGCGCAAAGTAAACGAGGAAAATGCGGCTACACAGAACAAAATAATCCATGAAACAGATTTGCTTCTGGCGCAATACAGACAAAAATTAATAACCGGTAATTAATTATAGAGATGAAAAGAATACTATTCATAACAATAGCAGCATTTGCAATATCATGTTCTGATAATAAGAATGAATTTGATGCCACAGGAACTTTTGAAGCCGTAGAAACCATTATTCCGGCAGAAGCGGGCGGAATTATCAAAGAATTGAATGTTGAGGAAGGAAACGCCTTAAAAGAAGGTCAAATGGTAGGTTATATCGATACGATCCAACTTTCGCTTAAGCGAGATCAATTATTGGCACAAATTAAAGCAACGCAAAGCAAAAAACCGGATATAAATTCACAATTAGATGTTTACAGAGAAGAATTGCGTCAGGCGAAAATTGATCAGCAACGCATGCAAAATCTGGTAAAAGCCGATGCTGCAACCAGAAAGCAACTTGATGATGCTACCACTAAAGTTGCCGTTATACAAAAACAAATCAATGCTTTGCAAAAACAATTGGATATTAATACAAGGGGAATTGATGACGAAACACAAACCTTAAAAGTACAGGTTAGTCAGATAAAAGATCAATTAGCTAAATCGAAAATTACCAATAAAACCAATGGAACTGTATTAACTAAATATGCTGAAGTCGGCGAAATGGCGACAATGGGCAAACCATTGTATAAAATAGCCGATTTATCGACTATAATTTTGAGAGTTTATATTACCGGAGATCAATTGCCAACGGTTAAATTGAATGATAAAGTAAAAGTTTTTGTAGATGCCACAAACAAAACCTATAAAGAATATGAAGGTGCTGTAGAATGGATTAGCGATAAAGCAGAGTTTACGCCAAAAACAATTCAGACAAAAGACGAACGTGCCAATTTGGTTTACGCCATAAAGGTTAGAGTTAAAAATGACGGTTATCTTAAAATTGGAATGTATGGCGAAATAAAACTTTTAAAATAATGGAATCTGTTGTTGTAAAAAATATTGTCAAAACTTACGGAAAGGACAAAAAGGTTGCCGTAAACGATGTTTCCTTTTCGGTAAATAAAGGCGAGCTTTTTGGATTAATTGGTCCGGATGGCGCGGGAAAAACCAGTATTTTTAGAATTTTGACAACACTTTTGCTTGCTGATAAGGGTTCGGCTTCAGTAGATGGTCTTGATGTGGTAAAAGATTTTAAATCGATTAGAAATACAATTGGTTATATGCCAGGGAAATTCTCGTTGTATCAGGATTTGACTGTGGAAGAAAATCTGAATTTTTTTGCCACATTATTCGGAACTACGATTGAAGAAAATTATGATTTAATCAAAGATATTTACATTCAGATTGAACCGTTTAAAACCCGAAGAGCAGGGAAATTGTCAGGAGGAATGAAACAGAAACTAGCTTTGTGCTGTGCCCTGATTCACAAACCAAATGTGTTGTTTCTGGATGAACCTACAACTGGTGTTGATCCCGTTTCGAGAAAGGAATTTTGGGAAATGCTCAAGAAATTAAAACAGCAGAATATTACCATTATCGTATCAACGCCATATATGGATGAAGCCAATCTTTGCGATAGAATTGCTTTGATTCAAGACGGAAAAATCCTGTCGATTGATACGCCCAAAAATATAATTGGAAATTATCCTGATGCGCTTTTTGCAGTAAAAGCTGCCGAAATGTATCCGCTTTTACAAGCTTTGGCATCATACCCAAACCGACTTTCGAGTTATGCTTTTGGAGAGTTTGCGCATTTTTCTTTCAAAGAAAATCCTGATAAAGAAGATTTATTGCAGTTTCTGGAAAGTAAAGGAATTAAAAATATTGAGATAAAAGAAGCTAAAGTAACGATTGAAGATAGTTTTATTAAACTTTTGAGTTGAAAATCAATAAGGTTCTCAGCTTTGTCAAAGTTTAAAACTTTGACAAAGCTTACGCCTAAAGATTGTCAAACCCGACAGGTTTTTAAAACCTGTCGGGTTTAGAAAACGCTTAAACTGTCGTAATAGACAATAGTCGATAAACAATAGTTTATACTCAAAAATAGTCAGCGCATTTTTGTCATCCCGAGGAACGAGGGATCTCCACAAGTAGCTCGACAAAGATTGGGATTTTTGCTTAAAGATTATCAAACCCGACAGGTTTTTAAAACCTGTCGGGTTTAGAAGACACCCCAACGGTTTAAAACCAGTATTTATGAACGAAAAAGTAATTTCATGCAACGCATTAACCAAACGATTTGGAGATTTTACAGCTGTAGATTCCATCACTTTTGACGTGCAAAAAGGAGAGGTTTTTGGTTTTCTTGGAGCAAATGGAGCAGGAAAAACGACCGCAATGCGAATGTTATGCGGATTATCAGTTCCAACCTCGGGAGAAGCTACAATTGCAGGATATAATGTTTATAAAGAAACCGAGAAAATAAAGAAAAGCATTGGTTATATGAGTCAGAAATTCTCTTTGTATGATGATTTGACGGTGCAGGAAAATATTAATTTTTTCGCCGGAATCTACGGACTTTCAGATTTAGCCATTAAAGAAAATAGCGCGTCATTGTTGAAACAATTAGGAATGGAAGATCAGGCAAATAAGAGGGTAGCATCGCTTCCGTTAGGATGGAAACAGAAACTGGCATTTTCAACAGCAATTATTCATAAACCTGAGATTGTATTTCTTGACGAACCTACGGGAGGCGTTGATCTTGTTACGCGCAGACAGTTTTGGGACTTGATTTATGAAGCTTCGGCAAACGGAATCACCATTTTTGTAACGACGCATTATATGGACGAAGCGGAGTATT
Source organism: uncultured Flavobacterium sp. (assembly GCF_963422545.1). Classification (NCBI taxonomy): domain Bacteria; kingdom Pseudomonadati; phylum Bacteroidota; class Flavobacteriia; order Flavobacteriales; family Flavobacteriaceae; genus Flavobacterium; species uncultured Flavobacterium sp. Next base: position 114,172 of record NZ_OY730241.1, on the reverse strand, counting down.
GCAACAGAGTTTCAATAATGGTTGACGGCAGGGTAGAAGCGCTCGACACGCCAACGAATTTGAAAAAGCAGTTTAACACCACAACAATGGACGAGGTATTTTATCATCTTGCCAGAGAAGCAAAACGAGGAGAATAATTAGCGATATGAAACAGTTTTTGACATTTGTAAGGAAAGAGTTTTTGCACGTACTGCGCGACAGAAAAACATTGTTTATTCTTTTTGGGATGCCGGTTGTACAAATCCTGATTTTTGGTTTTGCGCTGACAAACGAAGTAAAGAATTCGAAAATTGTTGTTGTAGATTATGCTAAAGATATAGCTTCACAGGAAATCATCGCCAAAATCGAAGCGAGTCGTTATTTTGAAATCACCAAAAGCCTTTCTGGAAGCGCAGCACTCGAAGCAGCTTTTAGAACCGGAGAAATAAAAATGGCAATCGTATTTCCCGAAGGTTTCAATAATCAGTTGTTACATCAGAACAAAGCGCAAATTCAGGTTATTGCTGACGCATCAGACCCGAATAATGCGACAACATTAACCAATTATGTGTCATCGATAATAGGCGATTATCAGGCACAAATGAACGAAAACAATCCGGTTCCGTATCAAATTAAGCCCGAAGTAAAAATGTTGTATAATCCGCAGTTAAAAGGCGCTCCAAACTTTGTTCCCGGTGTTATGGCTTTGGTTTTAATGCTCGTTTGCGTTATGATGACGGCAATTTCTATAGTGAAAGAAAAAGAAAACGGAACGATGGAAATTCTGTTAGTTTCTCCCTTTAAACCTCTTATGGTAATCCTCTCAAAAGCAGTTCCGTATCTTTTGCTTTCGATGGTAAATGTGATTTCTATTTTATTGTTGAGTGTTTTTGTGCTTGATCTTCCTATTGTTGGAAATATTTTGCTGCTTTTTGCCGAAAGTACTTTGTTTATTATAACCTGTTTAACACTAGGAATTTTTATTTCGGTAAAAACAGATTCGCAACAAGCGGCAATGTTGATTTCGTTAATAGGAATGCTTTTACCTACACTGCTTTTTAGTGGGTTTATGTTTCCGATAGAAAATATGCCAATCGCTTTGCAATGGTTTTCGAATATAGTTCCTTCAAAATGGTATTATATCATCGTAAAAGGAATTATGATTAAAGGATTAGGATTTTCGTATGTGTGGAAAGAAACTCTGATTCTCTTTGGGATTACTGTTTTCTTATTGATAATTAGCCTTAAAAGCTTTAAAATACGTTTGTAATGAGAATCATAAAATTTTTGCTCATCAAAGAGTTCAAGCAAATATTCCGCAATCGTGCTATATTGGCAGTGATAATGGTAATGCCTGTTGTAGAGCTTATTATTTTGCCGCTTGCCGCTAATTATGAAATTAAGAATATCAATCTGGCAGTTGTAGATCATGATCGATCTGATTACTCGAGAGATTTGATTAATAAAGTTATTGCTTCGGGATATTTTAAACTTCGCAGTTATAATGACTCTTATAAGCAGGCTTTTACTCAGATTGAAGAAGATCGTGCCGATTTAGTTCTGGAAATTCCACACGGATTTGAACAAGATTTGGTACGCGAAAATTATCAACAGCTTTTTATTGGCGTGAATGCTATTAACGGAACAAAAGCGGGTTTGGGTGCAGGATATATTGCTAACATTATAAGAGATTATAATAGTAATCTAAGGGTAAAGAATAATCCAAAAGGTAGTTTTAATCCAATTCCGCAAATAGAAATTACTTCTTCAAATTGGTATAATCCGCACTTGAATTATAGATTGTATATGGTTCCGGGAATTCTGGCGATTTTGGTAACGCTTGTTGGCGGATTTTTATCGGCATTGAATATTGTAAAAGAAAAAGAGGCCGGAACAATCGAACAAATTAACGTTTCTCCTGTAAAGAAATATCATTTTATATTAGGAAAATTGATTCCGTTCTGGATTCTTGGCAATGTTGTTTTTACCTTAGGATTATTGGTTGGATGGTTGTTTTACAGCATAGTTCCGTTAGGAAATCTGTTGGTTTTGTACACCTTTGTATCTGTTTATTTATTGGCAATTTTAGGTTTTGGTTTGTTGATCTCAACCATTTGCGAAACGCAGCAGCAAGCGATGCTTATTATGTTTTTCTTTGTTATGATTTTTGTTTTAATGGGTGGTTTGTTTACACCAATTGACAGTATGCCGGATTGGGCAAAAACGGTTTCGAAATTTAACCCAATAAGTTATTTTATAGATGTAATGAGAATGGTGGTTATAAAAGGAAGTGGTTTTAGGGACATTTCAAAACATATCCTGATTATAATAGGGTTTGCAATTGTATTGAATTTTGCTGCAATTTTTAATTATCGAAAAACATCTTAGCGTAAAGAAGAGTTAGAAAACAAAAATCCCATTCGTCGGAGTCTACGGCGAATGGGGTTTTTTGTATTCAATTAGAAAATTGCAGTTTTTATTCTTTATATAATATAATAGTAGCTTTATAACCAGTACCAACATTCCATTGGCTGGCTTTGATTACAGCACCTTTATCATCATAAACTTGAAATTCGGCTGTATTTGGTGATGCAGAACCTTCATTTAAAGCTTCAAAATCAATTTTATTAATTCCTTTTACCAGGTTTATCTTAAATCCTTGAAAATCACTGTTTAAACTTACTTCTTTTTCAATCACTTTATCATTCAAATAAACTCTGATTTTATCGCCGTCTACAAAGGCGGCGTCGCGATAACGAACTGTAGAAACAGTTGTATTGGTTACATAACTTCCTAAATATTCATTTCTTCTGTAAAAAATACCTTCAACATTGGCTTCACGTTTATACAGACTGTTATTTTTATAGAGATCATCAGGATTGATTTTTAAAACAGTTGGTTCTTTTACAGGCGGTGGGTCTACATTTGGCGGTGTTTCTTTTGGTGGCAGAATTTCTTTAATCTCAGAATTTGTAGATGGAATTGGTTTGTATTTACCATCCACTTCTTTTTGTGCAAATCCTTGTAGAGAAACCCCGGTTATAATAATTATAAACAATATTTTTTTCATACTTCTTAAATTAATTTAAAGCATTAAAAACTGATTAATGCCTATTTAGATAACATTTATTGAAGGGAATTTATTGTCTTTAGAGGAAAATTAATTCTCAAAAAAATGAGGTTTTTAAAGTTGGTTAAGAATACTTCGAAAATAATTGTGTGAGAGCAGTTAAATGGATGTTTTGAATATTTCCTTAAAAGACGGGCAATTACTGAAATTACGAATCAAGATTATAAATTATATTTATAAGACTACAAAATTATCAATTTGATTAATGAAGATAACCGCCATACATTTGTCTCATCAAATCAGAACAATTATTTGAAAATCAAAAATTTATAACATTAAAAACTTTAGTCATGAAATTTACAAGAAACGCAAATGCAAACTGGAAAGGTACAGGAATGGAAGGAAATGGAACCATTACTACACAAAGTACTACATTAAACAATGCTCAACTGTCTTTTAAAACCCGTTTTGCAGAAGGAGTAGGAACTAATCCTGAAGAATTAATCGCTGCGGCACATGCAGGATGTTTTACAATGCAATTGAGCTTTTTATTATCAGAGGCCGGTTTTGTACCGGAAGATCTTAACACAACTGCCAAAGTAACTTTTGAAGATGGTACAATTACTTTAATTACTCTTGAACTTACAGGATTGGTTCCCGGAATTTCAACAGAGGATTTTGAAAAAACAGCTCAAAAAGCAAAAGAAATTTGCCCAATTTCAAAATTGCTTAACACTGAGATTGTTTTAAAATTAAATCTAATTTCTTGATAATTAATATTTTAATAAAATTTTATAACTTTAATATATCTAATCATTAACATTTTAAATAATAAAAACATGAAAACAGCAATTTTAAAAAGACAATTGAATCGTTTATTCTTGTCTGCAGCATTAATTATGAGTATTTTATTTGCTACAAATGCAAATGCACAAATGGCGCCTACAAAGGTTAAAAATGTGGTTTTGGTACACGGAGCTTTCGCTGATGGCTCTGGTTGGAGAAGTTTATATGATGTACTTTCAAAAAAAGGATATAAAGTAACTATAGTTCAAAACCCATTAAGCTCTCTTGAAGATGATGTAGCAGCAACAAAAGTGGTATTGGATAATCAGGATGGGCCAACAATTTTGGTAGGACATTCTTGGGGAGGTGCTGTAATTACTGAGGCAGGAAATCATCCTAATGTTGTTGGATTGGTTTATGTAGCGGCTTTTCAGCCTGATAACGGAGAATCGGCATTGCAATGGTTACAAACTGCGCCTCCGGCTCCTGAAAATGGTGTTTTGGCTCCAAATGATAAAGGTATTGTTTATTATGACCAAGCTAAATTTCATGCAGGATTTTGTGCTGACGTAAGCAAAGAGGAAGCTGCGTTTATGTATGCATCACAAGGGGCTTTTTATGCCAAAGGATTTACAACACCTATCACAAAAGCTGCATGGAAAGATAAACCGGCTTATGCTGTAATTGCAACACAAGATAAAAGTATTGATCCTTCTATTCAACGTGCAATGTACAAACGTTCTAAAACCAAAGCTACAGAAATTAAAGGAAGCCACTGTGTTTTTATGTCACAACCTGAGGCAGTCGCTAATGTAATTATTGGTGCAGCTAAAGATTTAAGCGCAAAATAATCCGATAATTTTATTGATACAAAAGCCGAAATACTGAAAAGTGTTTCGGCTTTTTTTATGTTTATGTAAGTTAAGATTTTAAATGTGCCGTTAGGCACTAAATATTGGTAGCCATTAGATTCAAAATTCATTGGCGTGCCGTAGGTACGCAATAGCATCATTTTGTTGCGTACCTACGGCACGCTAATTCTATTCCAATTTATCTTTTCTACCAATATTTAGTGCCTAACGGCACAGAATATAGACATTCAATTTTCTATTTTGTAGTTGATTTTATAAAATAAGGAGAATCGTTCCATCTTATTTTTCGGTAAGAAAAATTTTGCTGCAAGGATTCCGGAAGGCAATTCCAGATTGCTTCATTCATTTTTTCGAGTAATAATTTCTTCGAAAAAGTATCAGATACTACAAGGCTGATTTCGCGTACGGGTTTTGGTTCTTTAAAATGTTTAAAAAGTCCTGTTTCGGTTTCATTAATCATTGAGAGTTGTGGGATAATAGCGAATCCTAATTGCGCCCGAACCAGATTTTTTAAGGTTTCGATTGAGCTGATATCATAACTGAACTGATCTTTGATTTTTCCGGTATTTTTAATGTCGCAAATGTCCAGTAGCTGTGCATTATAACAATATTCGTTTTGAAGTAAAAGCAATTCAGCTCTGTCTGAAGGCTGTAATTCATAATGCGATTCTGCTGCCATTGGATGCACTGCATTTAGATAAGCAACAAAAGGTTCTTTAAAAACGGGATGTTCAATCAAATTAGGGTTTCCGGTAGGTGTTGCCATAATTGCTACATCAAGAGCTCCTGTGGTAACATCATTCATCAATTGTCCTGTATTGGCTTCTTTTATGATGAACTGCATTTTTGGCGTTGCTATTTTCATTGCCTTAATAAAAAGCGGAATCAGATATGGCGATAATGTCGAAATTATCCCGATTTTAACTTCTCCTTCAAGCTTGTTCTTTTCATTAAGCACAAAATCCCGAATTTCATCGGCTTCGCGAAGAATTTTTTTTGCCCGATTTATAATTTCAATTCCGAGTAAAGTTGGCGTTAAAGGCACTTTATTTCGATCAAAAATTTTGATTCCAATTTCTTCTTCAAGATTTTTTAACTGTATCGTTAGTCCTGGCTGTGTTACCATACAAACTTCGGCGGCTCGAGCAAAATGACGTTCTTCGTCTAATGCTACAATATATTTTAGTTGCTGAATGGTCATTGTTATAAAATATTTTTATAAAGATAGAAAATTATAGATTTATAATATAAAATTATCATGCTCAATTTGAGTGTGGAGAGAGATGATTTAATTGATGATTTGTTTTGAAAGATTAATAATTTATTCAATAAATAAGTTGAATAGATTTGAATTTATACTTTTGCGGAAGACAAAGATCGGTTTAGAATATTAGAAATTTTAATTACAGCATAAAGAAATGGATAAGAAGAAACATTGGGAAAATATTTATCAAACCAAAACGCTTACAGAAGTTAGTTGGTATCAACCGATTCCTCAAACTTCATTGGATTTGTTGCAACAATATACTATTCCGTTAGATGCTGCTATTATTGATATTGGTGGTGGTGATAGTTTTTTTGTAGATCATTTGTTACAATTGGGATATAAAAACATTACAGTTTTGGATATTTCTGAAGAAGCGATTACTAAAGCTAAAAAGCGTTTATCAAACGATTCAGAAAAGGTAAATTGGATCGTTAGTGATATAACAGATTTTAAGCCTACTGTTAAGTATGATTTTTGGTACGATCGAGCGGCTTTTCACTTTTTGACAGAGGAGCAGGATATTGCATCTTATTTGCAAGTCGCCAAAGACGGAATTAATGATAATGGTATTTTGGTAATAGGAACTTTTTCTGAATCAGGACCTACAAAATGCAGTGGAATACCGATTAAACAATATTCAGAAAGTGCTTTGAAAGCACAATTCAGCCCAGATTTTAAGTTGTTGGATTCTTTTACTATAGATCATAAAACTCCTTTTGATACTATTCAGAATTTTACATTTGGAGTTTTTAAAAAATAATAAATTGATTTATTTACTGTTTTTTAAAGCATCTAGTAATTCTACCATATCAACTACAGCATAAGTAGAGGAGTAGTCAGAGACGGCATAAGGTAAAATTAAACTATTGTTGTGTATAATGGCACCGCAGGAGTAAACTACATTTGGCACATAACCTTCACGTTCGTCTTCCAGTGGTGAAAGCAACGGTTCTTTAAGTCTTCCAATTTCTTTGGTTGGGTCATCAAGATCAAATAATGAAGCCCCAATGCAATAACGTCTCATTGTACCAACGCCATGGGTAATTACGAGCCAGCCTTCTTCTGTCCAGAGTGGAGATCCACAATTTCCTATTTGGGTAAACTCCCAGGGATAATGCGGTTCTTGTAGAAGAACAGGATTATTCCATTGTGTAACTCTCTCTGAATACATGATGTAATTGTTTACGCCATCGATTCTGGCAAGCATCGCATATTTGCCGTTTATTTTTTTTGGGAATAAAGCGAGGTTTTTATTTTGAGCACCAATACCGTGTAAAGGCATTACTCTAAAGGTATAAAAATCTTCGGTAGAAATAAGTTTTGGTAATATGGCGTGACCGTTATAAGCGGTGTAAGTTGCCATAACACGAGTAGAACCGTCGTCGTCGATAAAACGAACAAAACGGGCATCTTCAATTCCGCGGCTTTCAGAATCTGATATTGGAAATATAACGCGCTCGGTAATATCAGAATCGTGTTTGAATTCTAAATCATAAAATGATCTGGCCAGCCATAGTATTTCGTTTAGTGCGGTTCTTCGTTCTTCACGTATAGATGGGTCGCTTAAGGCTACAGTAACTATATTTTTTAGAACGGCATACTCAAAATCGTTAGGCAGTTCCTGCATAATCTGTGTCATGGATCTGTCATGTGTATGCATTTCAGACAATTTCAGTAAGAATCGTTCTTTATTGAAAGTAGCTTTATGATTAATCTCGGCTTTATCAATATTATGGCCAATTTTCATGACTTGCAGATTGTTATCTTTATCGAGAATTCCTCTTCTAAAAACAATGGATGAAATATGACCTTCACCTGTGGCACGAAAAGAAATGATGACACGTTTTTCTCCCGCTTCTAAACCTGACTGATCAAAATCTTCAATAATAGACGGATTAAAAATAGCGGCTGATTCTATCGCATATTCCATAGTGCAATAAGAACCTATAAGCATTTTTCTGTCCAGAGACATTGCTTCATAATCAATTTGCAATGCTTCAATGAGACTTCTTATTCGTTCGCAATGTTTAAAAAATATAGCCGAAATATTTCGGTGGCGTCTGGCAAATTCGCGAAGTGTCTGTTCTAAAGTTTCCAGGACTTGTTTTTCATCCAGCATCATTATGCGCAGTACCATTTGTTGGGTTCGTTCATCACCATTCATAAAATATCGGGCAACAACTCTTTTAGAATCCGGGATGAATTTTATATTTTTTCGGGTGACTGATACTCGCATAATAAATTCTTTTTAGACGTTAGAATAATTACTTCAGGTATACTACGCTATAATTTATTTTAGAAAATATGGAAATGTAACGGAATGAAAACAGCTTTATAATATGTAGTATGTTTAATACTGAACAAGTTAATGATTTTGTGAAAGAAAAAAAACTTTATTTTGAAACTTTTATGGATGTTTTATTTCTTGAGGTATGTATTTTACTTAAAATAAAAATTGCCTTTTATTAGTTTAGAATAATGCGATAGTATAGCTAATTAACTTACACTATTTCTCAAAGTATAAGTAACCAGGTTTTTTATATTTGCATGAGTATTATTGTATTTTTTGTCTTCGAATTCGAAATTTAGCTTTTTTAGTATACTTACAGAATTGTTATTATCAGCGGATGGGAATGCCGTGATTAATTTTGCTTTTATTTCTTCAAATGCATATTCTATAACTTTTTTGATTGCTTCACTCATTATGCCTTTACCTTGAAAATCATGGAGCATTTCATATCCAATTTCGACAATCTCATTTTCAAAATCAAAGTTCCACAAACAAACAGACCCTACCAAATTATCGCTGCCATTTAAACTAATGACCCAATAGATACATTCATTCCGATCAATTAAATTTTGCATTTTGACGATATAATCTTTTGCATTTTTTAGGGTAGATGAATTGTCTCTTCCAACAAAAGCATTTACAATAGGATCAGAATGTAGCTTATGAATTAAAGCAGCATCTGTATTTTGAATATTTCGCAGCAGTAATCTATCTGTTGCGAGTAGAGGGAAATTTTTACAATTAATATCATTTTATAATTTTTCTCTTAGCTAATCTCACAACGCATTGTGGTCAATATTTTTTGGAAACCGGCTTTTTCATAAGCTTTAACAGCGGGTTCGTTATCAGAATAAACTTCCAGTCGGATTTCAGTAATTCCTTTTGATAAAACCCATTTTTTGAGATCGTTTAATAATAAGTTATTAATGCCTCTTCCTCTAAATTGAGGTTTTACAAACATAAAGCCAAGATACCCGAAAAGTTCGTGACGTTGATATGCTTTCGCCGATCGAATTTGGGCGTAGCCACATCCAATGATTTCATTGTTTTCTTCGATTACCAAAATTTCTGTATCCTTATCTTGTATAAGTTCTTGAATATCATAATAAAAGATTTTTCCATCTTTTAAGGTGGGATCAAAAGGACGTTCTGCCTCAACCAGAAATTGCAGGAATTCGTTAAGCTGTGGCAAATCTGTATTTATAGCTGGTCTGGTAGTGATATTTTGATTATTTGTATCCATATCTCAAATATATTTAAAATAATCAAAAACTACAATAAAAACAGTTTTAAGGTTTAGCAGCATTACTAAATTAGTCCAGCTAACAAGTTTAAAGCATAATACAGAAGAAATGCTGAGGCAGGATTAGAAAAAAATAAATCATTTTATGATATGATAGGAAAAAATGTAACTTTGAAAACCAAATCTAAAACAAAACCTATGAAAATTACCGGAATTTTTAAACATTTCTTCATTACTATTTTGCTTACTTTATTTGTTACAAGTTGTAGTGTTCAGACTATTCATACTGGTCATAACTCATCTTCAAACTCTGGAAAGATTCCTCCGGGACAAGCAAAAAAGATGTCTGGAAGTAAGAGTGCAAAAGCTTATGCACCAGGACAACAGAATAAATAATTAGTTTTAAAACTCATTATTATATAAAAATATAAAACCTGTTCAAGTAAATGAACAGGTTTTTTTTACAATTTTTATTTAAAACTTCTTTGTTTATGTGTAAATAAAAAGGAGGTTTACTAAAGTCTCTTTTTATTGTTATAGTTTAATCTTTATCTTTTCCATGGCCATTTCCGTGGCCATTTCCATTCCCATTATTTCCATGATCATGGTCTTTTCCGTGGCCATTTCCATTTCCATTTCCATTATTTCCACGGCCATAACCGTTTCCATTATCTTCATCATAATAATCTTTATTATTGCCTCTACCAGGTTTTCGACCTATAGTTCTTTGTGGTCCTCCTTTATAACCTTTATAATATTTTTCTTTATGAAATTTATAATTGTCATACGGTCTATCTCCTCTGTAATCATTAAGAACAACTTTATATTCGTTATATAAGTCATAATTTCTATAATATCTTGGCAAAGTTCTGGCTCTTAACCATCGTCCATTACTGAAATAGATATAACACGATGCATTAATATCGTAATACATTTCTAAATCAGGTAAATAATAATAGCGTACATCGGTATAACCTACAGGTCCCCAAGCTGGTGGAGTTCCGATATTGACATTGACCGATACCTGTGCGTGTGAAGAGCTTACAGCAAAAAACAGTATCGCTATAAATAATTGTTTTACTAATTTCATGATTTCAATTTTTTAAAAAATTAACTAATACATAGATAGACAAAAATCGAACCTAAAATTGTTTTTTCACAAAAAATTATCATAAAGCCGAAACAAGGAACTCACTTCTTCTGTTCATTTGGTGTTCCGCTTCAGTACAAGGTACATTATCAGAGCATCCGTTTACGAGCTGTGTTTCTCCGTATCCTTTACCGGTTAATCTGTTTGGAGCTACCCCATTTTTAATAAGCCATTGTATGGTAGATTTAGCTCTTCTGTCAGATAAAGCTTCATTGTATTTAAATGATGCACGGCTATCTGTATGTGAACGAATATCGAGTTTCATAGACGGATATTGATTCAATACATCGAGTATTTTTTCAAGATCTATAGCAGCTTCTACACGTATATCAGATTTATCCAGATCAAAATAGATCATTTTTATACCAAAACATTTTGCTAAATCATCACCAACAGTTACCACACATTCCGCTTTTTCCAGCGCTATTGGTAAATTGGTTCTTCCGTTTTCTTTTAAAATGGTAACAGTAACCTCTTTAGTCGTATATTTATCTTTTTCGGCACGCACTGCATACGACATACCGCACTCAACAGGAAATTTATAATTACCGTCTTTATCAGAAGTTGTAGTAGTGATCATTTTATAATTGCTGTCATACAGAGTCAGCTTGGTATCCGGCAGAATTTCGCCCGATGCCAGATCTGTAACAACCCCATACAACTCCTGAACACAATATAATCTTTTAGTTTCTAAAAATTTATAAATATCATCAGAACCCCTTCCACCATCTTTGTTGGATGAAAAGAAACCTTTTCGAGACTTAGTCTCAATTACATAGGCAAAATCATCTTTTGGAGAGTTAACATCAGCACCAACATTTTGAATGTTACTTATAGTACCATCTTTAGCTATTTTTCCGGCAAATACATCCAATCCTCCAAGTCCGGGATGCCCATCTGAGGCAAAATAAATCTCATCGTCATCTGTTACATAAGGAAAAGTTTCTTTCCCTTCGGTATTAACTGGAGTTCCCAAATTTACAGGAGTACCAAATACACCATTGGCATCGATACTTACTTTAAAAATATCCGATTGTCCAATTGTTCCGGGCATATCTGATGCAAAATACATCGTTTTCTCATCCGGACTTAAAGCAGGATGCGCTGTGCTATAACTATTACTGTCAAAAGGCAATTCGGTTATATTTCCCCATTCGTTTTTTTCAAAAGTGGCTTTATATATTTTTACCAGAGTAATTTTATGTTCATCTTTTCCTTTTTTACCATTAAGATAATTGTTTCTTGTAAAATAAACTGTTTTTCCATCTTTTGTGAACACAGGTGTTGCTTCGTGGAATTTTGAATTTATTTTTGATTTAAACTTTTTTGGAGCGTTAGGATTAAAATTTTCATCGAGGTCGGATTGATATAAATTTGTAAAATGCTCGCCTGTCCATTTGTGTTTTCTCTGATCAAAGTTACCAGTATCTCTGGCTGAAGTGAAAACAAGTTTGTTTTGATAGAATGTAGTTCCATAATCTGAATATTTACTGTTAATACCTGCATCTTCGATATTATATCGTCCTGAATTGGCTTTAATAATATCAAGATAGTTTTTGTTTTCGTCGTACAGCTTGGCCCTGTTATCATTTTTTGATTTTTGATGGAATAAATCAAACATTTGATTGGCTTTGGCCGTATCCCCCGTAGATTTTAGCGATTGGGCATATCGATAATAATACTCAGGTTCTTGTTCTGCATTCATGGCAAACAATTCACCATACCATTTTGCGGCTTTATCAAATTCAGAATTGAAGTAGAAGGAATTACCTAATTTCTTGAACATATCTTCTGATTTGTATCCTTTTTTTGCTACCCGTTCGTAGGTTTTAATAGCATCAATGTAGGCATAGTTATCGTATTTTTTATCTCCGGAAGCTAGTTTGTTCTTTTGTGAATAACTGTTAGATGAAAAAACACTTACTATTATTATGCAAAGGAGTATATAATTTTTCATGATAAATATTTTTTAGAAGAAACGTGGAGTTGTTATTTTACCATTGTTTTGGAACAGTTCGAAGCGCAAGAAAATTTCGTGCGAACCAGAGTTGTAATTATTTAAGTTAGTGGTTTCACGATCATAACCATAACCTATATATAAACCATCAGTGACCTGGAATCCTACCATAGCACTCATTGCAGCACTCCATCTGTAAGCCACTCCAGCCACAACCCTGTCGATGAACATGAAATTAGCCGAAATATCTGCTTGTAAAGGAGCTCCTTGTACCATTTTGAAAAGTGTTGCCGGTTTGAATTTTACTTCCGGACCCAAATCAAATACGTAGCCAGCCATAAAGTAATAATTGATTTTATCTTTAAAAATGGCTACATCATTATTGTCATAGCGATTGGTCTCGATAAAATTTGGAATTGATAACCCTATGTAGGCTTTACTGGAATGCCAATAGACACCTGCACCTACATTTGGAGAGAACTTATTGTTTAAATCCTGAAATTGAGGATCTCCCTGACTGGCAGGGTTTAATTTGTTAACATCGAGATTAAATATATTAGCGGTTCCTTTAATACCAAATGAAAGTTTAAAATCTGCTGAGGTTTGTACAGTGTAGGAGAGATCAGCAGAAAAAGTGGTTTCATTAGTTGGGCCAATTTTATCGCTAACCAGTGAAGCACCTACTCCTAAGTTGCTATTATTTATTGGCGAATTGACTGAAAAGGTGCTAGTTTTAGGAGCTCCGTCAAGTCCAACCCATTGGGTACGGTATAAACCGAAAATACTCAAGGCTCCTCGCGATCCTGCATAAGCCGGATTAATATTTATGGTGTTGTACATGTATTGTGTAAATTGAGCATCTTGTTGTGCATAACTTAGCATAGCTGTAAACATCAAAACGAAAGAAAATAATTTTGTTCTCATAGTAGGTGTTTATAATTTTATTATTGCCATTATTTTTTAATCTTATCAAATAAACTCAATCTGTTCATGGGTTTAAAAACACGAAAGTTCAATTAAATGCCATCCTGACAATAGATGAATTATATCATCAAGATGGCATTATTGCTTATCTACTAAGATATAGATATCCATCTTTTTTATTCGTTTGAATTGCACCATTTCCATCTACGGAAGTGTAATTAAGAATATAAAAGTAAGTTCCTGACGGAAGACCATCTGATTGACTTATAGTTGTTCTTCCTCTTGAAATACCGTCAAATGAATTCGTTGTGTTATTATAGTTTTTAGTTTCAAATACTAATATTCCCCAGCGATTGTATATCTCTATATCATTACTTGGATAACAAACGGTGTCATCAATACTATCAATAATAAATTTATCGTTTATGCTATCTCCATTTGGAGAGAAGGCGTTATGTACGAGTATTGTTCCACATGGCAGTACTTTACACTTATCATTGACAGAAAGATTCAATATTATACTTCTAGGACAAACGTCGTCTTGAATTTTATACTCAAAGACATAATCACCAAGCGGAAGTCCAAAAGCAGTTAGTATATTACCGTTTATTGCATGAGTACTGTTAGTGTCTATCCAAGTACCGGTTGTCGGGGTACCACTAGGTAATAAATCAAGTAAATTAACAGGTGATGTATCTGCGTTACAGGCACTGCCACTAGCTGTTGCTACTTCGTTAGGAAGTACTTTTATGGTAACCAGCGCGCTATCACAGTTGGTTGGATTTAATTTTTCGCAAATTTGATAATTATAAGTGTATGTTCCCGCTGGTGTTCCTGCTGGTACATTCACATTACCGGATTGGTTTATTGTGATATTAACATCAGTATTACCGGTATTATTTAGCAAAGTGAAATTCACCATTTCTATCGTTGCAGGAGTACCTGCGTTTAAAAGGTCATTGCTTAAAACATTTCCAACTAATCCGAATTTGTTACAGCCAATGTCTACATAATTGTCGTCGACCGCATCAATGTCAGCAAAGAGTTTACAGCTTATTCCAAAATCTTTATCCAAATGAATCAGATCTTCGGCAGTTATAGTTGCAGTCTGAATAGGAGCATTAGTTGATCCGCACACAATATGTGCTTGTTGTTTGCCTGTTACACCTGAGACTTTTTTGCCTGCAAAGTTTGGAACTACTTTTACTAAACCAGTTGCGCCCATTGCTTGAGAGGCAGCATCTAAATTGCTATCTATTTTCAACTCAACTGTATAATCTCCAAACGGATTTTCTGTTTCCACTCTGTCTCTATAGTATCCTTGAATACCAACGATTATTTCTTTGTGATATCCATTTGGCCCTGTTATAAAAATATTAGGACTCAATGGGTTTCCAAAACCACCGGCATTTAGTTCCCCAATATTTTGAGGACCTGAATAGCTTCCGTCTCCATTAAAATCAATCCATTCCCATTTGCTATAGTCAACAGCATTGTTGCTGTCAGGAATGTTTTGGGTAACCACACCATCATTGTTAGCATCGTACCATTCGTCCTGGATTCCGTTACTATTGGTGTCGTACCAAACAAAGTCTCCGATAATTGGGAATTTAGAGTGACCATAGTCAAAGTTATGAACTTGATATGCACAGTTTTGTAATGTTGTAAGGAACATATTTGTAGTTACAGGATAAAGCTGATAAACATTGTTTAAGTTAGCATCTTGTACTTGCAATAAGTAATTTCCTTCTGGTATGTTTTGGAAATTATACATACCATTTGCATCTGTTAAATGTAACAGTATTGGTCCGGTTGTTGTTCCTTGCGGAATCAATGTAACTGGGACATTAGCAAGTGGTGTATTGGTTTCGATATTCATTATGGTACCAGATATTCTTACTTTATAATTAGGTTCTGTAATCGTAACTGTTGCTGTTGCTGTACAATTTTGATTATCACTATTTACAGCTGAAGAAGCAGTTAAAGTATATGTTCCCGCTGGTAAATTAGTATTTCCTACCACCTCGTTGTTAGCATTAGTAACAACTACTGTTGCACCCGGGCTGCTTGTTATGGCAATAGAACCATCGCTTAAGCCTTGACAAGATGCAGGAGTTGGAATTCCGCTTACCGAAACTTTATTTTCAACAGTTATAGTTTGTACTAATATGGTTTTATTACCCGCACAATCTGATAAAGTGTAGGTTCTTGTCAGGATATAGGCATTTTCCTGACAACCACTGGCTCCGTTATTGGTATCAGTTACCATTATATTAACGGTTTGACTACAATTATCAGCTGCATCAGTTATCGCACCTGAATTTGCAACAGGAATATCAGCTATACTTTGCAAACCTGTAATGTCAGCAGGAACAGTTCCGGTTGGCGGAGTAGTATCTCTAACAGTTATGATTTGAGTATAAGAGTTGGTATTGTTAGAACAATCACTAGTGGTCCATGTACGAGTTAAAGTGTAATTGGTATTACATTCGTTCTCGATGCCGCTTTTAGTTTCAGTATAAACCACTGGTAAATCAGGATTGCAATTATCAGAAGCAGTAATCTCGGCGGCAGCCGGAACAGCATCACAAGATACTGTAATATCGGCAGGTAAGTTTCCGACGAAAGTTGGTTTAGTAGTATCTTCAAGAGTAATCACTTGCGTGAAAGTATCTGAAGTGTTTCCACATTCATCTTTAACAGTCCAGGTATTTGTGTAAGTACCGGAATTTCTACAAGATTCTGAAGCCATAAACTGACCACTTGTTTTTACGATATTGCTCACATCTCCATCACAATTATCAGTTGCAACAGGGAATACTGCCTGCGCAGAAACCAAAGCCTCAGTATCGCTGCATTGAATAGTTACATCAAGTGTTCCGGCCACTGTAGTCCAGGTTGGTTTAGTAGTATCTTCGATAGTAATCACCTGAGTGAAAGTATCCGAAGTGTTTCCACAATCGTCTTTAACAGTCCATGTATTAGTATAAGTACCGGAGTTACTACAAGATTCAGAAGCCATAAACTGACCGCTGGTTTTTACGATATTGCTCACATCTCCGTCACAATTATCAGTTGCAACAGGGAAGGTCGCCTGGGCAGAAGCCAAAGCCTGAGTATCGCTGCATTGAATAGTTACGTCTAATGTTCCTGCGACTGTAGTCCAGGTTGGTTTAGTTGTATCTTCGATAGTAATCACTTGGGTGAAAGTATCCGAAGTGTTTCCACATTCATCTTTAACAGTCCAGGTATTAGTATAAGTACCGGAGTTACTACAAGATTCAGAAGCCATAAACTGACCGCTGGTTTTTACGATATTGCTTACATCTCCATCACAATTATCAGTTGCAATAGGAAAGGTTGCTTGCGCAGAAGCCAAAGCCTCGGTATCGCTACATTGAACAGTTACATCTAATGTTCCTGCGACTGTAGTCCATGTTGGTTTGGTAGTATCTTCTATAGTGATCACTTGCGTGAAAGCACTGGTAATATTTCCACAATCGTCTTTGGCAATCCAGCTATTAGTATAAGTACCGGAATTACTACAAGACTCAGAAGCCATAAATTGACCACTTGTTTTGATATAGGTAACAATTGAACAATTGGCTGTTGCGCTTGGCGCTTGATTTTGGGCTTCTGTTAAACCATTTACATCACTACATTGTAATGTAATATCTAATGATCCTGCTTGAGTAATCCAAGTTGGAATAGCAGTATCATGAACGGTAATTACTTGTGTGAAAACAGTTGATGTATTGTTACAAACGTCTTTTGCAGTCCATGTGTTGGTATAAGTACCTGTGCTGCCACAGCTTCCTCTTTGGAATTGTCCACTCACTTTAGTGTAAGTTACGGTTGAACAATTATCTGTTGCTACAGGAGCCTGACCTTGTGCATTATTTAGTCCTTCTGTATCACTACATTGCAATGTTACATTTAGTGCAGTTGCGGCAGTAGTCCAGGTTGGCGCAGTAGTATCTTCGATAGTAATTATTTGGGTGAAAGTAGTGCTGGTGTTCAAACAAACGTCTTTAGCTAGCCAAGTGTTGGTATAAGTACCGGAATTAGCACAATTACCCGCTACAAAGCTACCGCTTGTTTTAGTATAGGTTACTGTTCCGTTGCAATTATCAGTTGCTACTGGAGCCTGACTTTGTGCAGCTGCTAATCCTGCAGTATTACTGCATTGTAGTGTTACGTTTAGTGCAGTTGCTGCGGTAGTCCATGTTGGAGCAGTAGTATCTTCGATAGTAATTACTTGGGTAAAAGTGGTACTGGTGTTCAAACACACATCTTTAGCTTTCCAGGTATTGGTATAAGTTCCTGAATTTGCACAAGAACCTGCAACAAAATGACCGCTTGTTTTAGTGTATGTTACTGTTCCGTTGCAATTATCAGTTGCTATTGGAGCCTGACTTTGTGCAGCTGCCAATCCTTGTGTATCGCTACATTGTAGTGTTACATTTAAATCAGTTGCTTCAGTAGTCCATGTTGGTGCAGTAGTATCTTTGATCGTAATTACCTGTGTAAAAGTAGTACTGGTGTTCAAACACACATCTTTGGCTTTCCAGGTATTGGTATACGTTCCGGAATTTGCGCAAGAACCGGCAACAAAGCTACCGCTTGTTTTAGTATACGTTACAGTCCCGTTGCAATTATCTGTTGCAATTGGAGCTTCACTTTGTGCAGTTGCTAGTCCATCTGTATCGCTACATTCCAAGGTTACATTTAAATCCGTTGGAGCATTAGTCCATATTGGCGCAGTTGTATCTTTGATAGTAATTACTTGAGTAAAAGTAGTACTGGTGTTCAAACATACATCTTTAGCTATCCAGGTATTGGTATACGTTCCTGAATTTGCACAATTACCTGCAACAAAGCTACCGCTTGTTTTAGTATAGGTTACAGTTCCGTTACAATTATCTGTTGCTACAGGGGCCTGACTTTGTACAGTTGCCAATCCTGCTGCATCACTACATTCCAAGGTTGCATTTAAATCTGTTGGAGCAGTAGTCCAGGTTGGTGCAGTAGTATCTTGAATAGTAATTATTTGGGTGAAAGTGGTGCTAATATTCAAGCACACATCTTTAGCTATCCAGGTGTTGGTATAAGTTCCAGAATTTGCACAATTACCCATAACAAAGCTACCGCTTGTTTTGGTGTATGTTACTGCAGAGCAAGCATCAGTTGCTACAGGAGCCTGACTTTGTGCAGTTGCCAATCCTTGTGTATCGCTACATTGCAGTGTTACATTTAATGCAGTTGCTGCAGTGGTCCATGCTGGTGCAGTAATATCGACAACATTTATGGTTTGACTTACAGGAAGAGATTCATTATTACAAGCGTCTTTTGCAGTCCAGGTTCTTGTTATTGAATAAGTGCCTGCACATGACCCAGGTGTATTAACATCAACAAAAGTTAAGGATGATACTGTGCCACTATTGTCTGTAGCAGTTGCTACATCAAATACTGGAGTATCAGGACAATTAATTGTTGAAGGAGCAGGTAATGGGTTAACGACTGGTTTAGTTGAATCACCACTTGTTATATTTACTGAAAGCTGTTTTATACAGTTATTACTATCAGTAACGGTAACAGTATAGTTTCCTGGTCCCACGTTGGGTAAATCTTTTGTAGTCGCACCGGTATTCCATGAATAAGTATAATTAGGAGTTCCGCCTGTTGGTGTCAATGTTATAGTAGTTAAGCCTCCAGTGCAACCTATATTCGGATGAGTTTCACTTAACATTAGTTCATTAGGTTCAACTATCGGAACGATATATGAATTTGAAATGTTTTGAGCATCTGTAACCGTTAATTTAGCAGTATTATTTGAAGTTGTATACGTGAAAGTAGGGTTAGGTGATGTTGAGTCTGGTGCCCCACCATCATTTCTAAAATCCCAAGCAAAGGTATATGGAGTTTTTCCTCCATTTGTTGTTGAAGTAAACGCAACTGTTGTATTTGTACCCACTTTACACGCTTTGTATGTAAATTGAACAGCCAAAGGTTTAGAAATAGTAAATGAATTTGTAAAATCACATTGAGAGTTAGAGTAGCTGCCACAGTTGTAATTTGGTCCGGGATCATTGTTGGGACTCGTTTTCCAGGCGATTATAGAATTAGAAAGAATTAATTCATCTCCACAAGTCCAATTAAAAGGACCATATATTAATTTTTTGTTACTTCCCGGAACAATAGTTCCCAAAAGAACATTTAAAAATGTAGGTACTCCGTTTATAATTAAATCTGTATTTAATCTAGCAAAGCTAATACTGGAATTTGAATTTGAAGAATAATTAAGATAAATGTATACTTGCTGTACTTGTCCAATAGTACAGGTCGTATTAGTTATGGGGTCTCCATTTGCAGCAGAAAGACTCAAATATACATCCGTTAAGGTGTAGTTGTTTGATGTACAAGCATATCCACAGGTTCTTAAGTCTACTTGTGAAAATGAAAAATTGATATTAAATATTATAATCAACGTTATGAAAACGCTTTTAATATTAATATTTTAAAAAAAAGAAGTAATGTTTTTCATAATCTCTATTTTTTAAACTTTAGTACTATAATTATGAGAGTTTTATATTTTTTTTAATCAGTTTCTATTTGACTAAAAAGTATCGGGCGATAATGACCTGAAATCAATATTATTGTTATCTTAAAAAATTAACATATTAATTACGATATCAAAATTATATTCTTTAGTTAGATTTGATTTCTTTTCTCTTTGAATTACTTAAATACTCGTTGAATTGAACTTTTTTTTAAATAGAAAGGATGAAAAAATCTCATATTTTTAAAATTTGATTTTTTTTTGGCTGAAGGTGTTTGGAGAAATAAATCTTCTTAAAGCAATTAATTTGCTGATAATCAATAAGTTAGTGTGTAATTTTAAAATATAGATGAAGCGCAAAAATCATAGATTAAATACAACTTTAAGAGTGTAGAGGAGAATTTTATATACGAAAAAAACGCTTAATTTCATCTTAATTAAGAAAGGTTTTAAGTGATTTTGAAGATAAAAGATGTTTGATTTTTGGTTTATTTGACAATTTATAAGCCACTTTTTTGCAAAATTTAAGGTGATTTTCGAAGTAGAGTTTTTGCAGAATACGCAATTAAGGATTTTACTTTAAACAAAAAAGGAATTGTCTTTTTAAAATTCTTATTATAATTTAGTAGGAAAGAAGTTTTTCTATTTAAAAATAGTATTGCCATTTTTTAGATGGCAAAAGTTTAATCTAATAAAATTTGATTGTAAGTATGAAAAATAAAATTTTATCAGCTTTTATTCCTTTATTGTTGCTTATTAGTTACGATATAAGCGCACAAGAAAAAGGTGACAAGAAAATCGTTTACGAAAGAAGTAATGTATATGTTGATGATCCTCTTCCAAATAATTTGGTACCTAACAAACAGACAGCCATTAAAATTGCTGAAGCAGTTTGGCTGCCAATTTATGGAAAAAAAATATATAATGAGAAACCATTTACAGCAGAACTTACCAGTTCAGGTATTTGGATTGTGAAAGGAACTTTAAAAGATCTTGATCTTGGAGCTAAAGGAGGTGTTGCATATATAGAAATACAAAAAAGTGATTGTAAGATATTAAAAATTTATCATGGAAAATAAAATAGAACATTATAATAAGTAGTATTTTTTGAGCTTTTAAATATAGATTTCTATTTAAAAACATAGCCCAAGGTTGAAACCTTGGGCTATGTTGAAATATGATAAATTATCATTTATATTTTAATTCTCACAGAAAGCACCAATCTGTTTCAAATGCCTTTCAGTTTGGTATTTATTAAAGTTATCCCATTTTGGAGGGAAATTTGTTTTTTGTCCGCACATAGAATCCAGACAAACGTTGTTGTCTTTATACATATCATGTAAAACAGCTAGTATTTTAAAGAAAAATTCATCGAGCATTACGATCGCATCAAATTCAGATTTTAAGGTATCATAATTAGCGTCTGAAGGATTTAATAATTGAAGTAAATCTAAAACCTCTTTCTTTTCTTCTTCATTGATTTCAGTTGCATAACCCATTTTTAAGGTTTTAAAAACCAAATTATTCCAAGCGACACTATCATGTCCCCACTGAACATCTGGTAAATTTAAAGAATGCTCACAAATTAAAATGATAGAAAATAGTACATCATTTAAGTATTCTGCCGGAAACTCATCAAAACTTCTGAATTCGAAACCGCTTTGGTACATTTTTTCCTGATTAAAATCAAGCCCCAATTCCGAAAGCATTTCATACTCCATATCAGCTTCAATCTGATCTCGCCACCAAATGTTTTCTTCTTTTTCAAATTTTAGAAGTTTTCTAAAATCATCAACTTTATAGGTCAGAATTTTACCTTTTGGCATTGCTGTATTATAAGTTCCCACACCTATATAACGAGACATGGCGTTTCTCATAGAACCCAAAGTAAATTTTTTGTCCAAACTGTATTTATCACTTATCACTCCCATAATATCAGGGCTTCCAAGAGTCGCTATAAAAAAAGGTTCAAACCATTGTAACAGATAAATCGCGTTGCTATGTGTTTTATTAAACTCATTATAATCGATAATCCTGCTGTTTTCAGTTAATGACGGTAAAGTAATATGAAAATGATAGGTTCCGTTATTAAACAAAACGAGATTTTCCTGATTGGTCATGAACATATTAAGACCATTGTTGTAATCCGGAAAACTTAATTTTCCGTTTAATACAGCTGATTCATTGATTTTATCCAGAAACAATTTTTTAGTAGCTTTTAGTTCTTTGCAAGAATCAGCAATTGTTCTGTTTTCAAAATATTTAGTTACAAATTCGATAGAATCACCATCAAAATGCACAGAACCCATTGTTTTGTTTCTTTGGGTAATCATACTTTGAATATTGTACGGTTGATCTTCAAGGAAAAGTTCCATAATAGATTTTCCAAGGTAATCAGGATTTTCAAGTGGTTGTGCACTTACCTCACCAGTTTCGGTATCAATTAATGGTTTTACGGGAGATAATGTTTTGTGCTGATAGTTTATATCGAGTTTTTCAAGCGAGTGACTGTTCATCATTCGGCTCACAGTGTAGTTTTCGTTTATGTCAAAAGCTTTTTTCAAAACGGGAGTCAAGCTTTCTGGTTTATAGCATTTTCTATAGTCAATACTATATTTCTCAAAGCCAATTTTTTCTTGTATAAATTCACCAGAAACGATTAGGGATTCTTCAAATTGCATGTAGGTTTCGTTTTCTAATCCTATTCCCCAATAATATTTTTGTGTCTGATTGTCTTTCATTTATACTAATTGTCTTTTTTATGGTTAATTAAATTGTTTAAAATCATTGTTTTCTTTCGGAAATACGAAACTAATCGGTTAACAATCAGAGATGCAAAATCCTCCAACGGATTAAGCATAATTGATTTGCATCCATTAAAAAAGTCTTGATTTACTTTTAAAATTGTATGAATTTATATTAGTCTCAGAAATTTTGCACTTATATCGACTGAATGATTGATAAATAGGTATAATTTTACAAGTAGGTTATAAAATTACTATTGCTATTAATTGCTTTTATATCAATAATTTAAGTAGATGAATAGCCGAATTACAATTTTTGCTATTCCTGTTTTTTCCAAGTTGCAAAAGTAGTTTTTTATTATGTCATTTACAAATGGTTAACCCCTTGAAAATCAATATTTTTTTTAGGAGTTTAAACAATTGAAGGAATTGTTTTTATTTATTCATGGTAATAGAAGACATAAGAGGAATATAGCTCGTCATTCCACCAGTCTTTTCGAACTTCTGAAAAGTAATTGTAGTTTAATTTTCCTGCTTGTGATTGTAGTGGATATACTACAATATCATTTTCTCGATATGCTTTATTCAAATCAGTTTCGGGAACAACAGGAACGATATGTCCGGAAAGTCCTTTTTCTCTTCTTTTGGCACAGATTATTCCAATTCCGCCATTGGCATTTACCTTATTTTGAATTTCTTCGGAAGTAAACATTCTCTCCCAGCCAAAACTTACTCCCCATTGCAAGAACCAATCGTGTATGGCACTCGAGTAGATGCGGTCAACAGTTTGCTCAAAAACAGCTTCAACATTCTGTCCGCTCAGTATTTTTTCTAATGATTCATCTGTCCACCAAACCGTTGGAAGATATACTTTAGAGAAATAGCAATAATCATAAGAATATACATTGCAATAAGTATCTTCTACAGTTCTTTGGTATCTAATATTAGTTTCAACATCAAGTTTATCAATAAGGCGGGCAATACTTACTTTTTTACTCGCAACATCCGTCAAATTTCTAAACGGAATACTTGCATCCAAAATAGGTTTCTCTTTCATTTCCATAGAATCTAATTGAGATTCAGGATCAGGTAATAGATCGGCTTTTTTTATTAGGGTATTCGGTATTTTGTTGTCAACCAGATCTTTTGTTGCTATTGATGAAGTATATTTTTCCATTATGACTGCTTAAAATTAATTGGCTTAACGCTGCAGTAATTTATTATTCTCACGGCGTAATTTTGTCAACCAAAAAGTAAATATATTTTAAACTTTTTAAAGAGCGGTATAAAAAGGCAAATTTTAGAAAACATTTATAATTAAATTAGTTAATTCTTTCACATAGCCTGATTCTGTGTATTTATCCGTTAGTTTAAAGAGGGAGTTTTCATTATATTTGCGCTTCTAAAATTACCTCATGAATTCCCCTGTCAAAGCCATTCATCCAATTTATAATCTTCAGTTTGCATTAGTATGTTTAAGTTCGTTACTTTTTTCTGCCAGCTTTAACATGTTAATTCCTGAACTTCCTGAATATCTGAGTAAAATGGGTGGGGCAGAGTATAAAGGATTGATTGTAGCACTTTTTACATTAACAGCAGGAATTTCAAGGCCTTTTAGCGGTCGTTTGACTGATACTTTAGGGAGAGTTCCCGTTATGGCTGTAGGATCAATTGTTTGTTTTGTTTGTGGTATTCTTTATCCTGTTTTAGGAACAGTTTCCGGTTTTTTATTCCTGCGACTGATTCATGGATTTTCTACGGGATTTAAACCTACGGCAACAGCAGCTTATGTTGCAGATATTGTTCCAAGAGAACGTTGGGGTGAAGCTTTAGGCTTGCATGGACTTTGCTTTTCTATAGGAATGGCTTTGGGGCCCGCCATCGGGAGTACGATTAAAATATATTCGTCTATGAATATGCTTTTCTATGCATCTTCTGTTTTTGCTCTTTTGTCGATCATAATTTTGATGAATATGAAGGAAACTTTAAAATACAAACAGCGTTTTAGCTTTCGTATTCTAAAGATTTCAAGAAAAGACATTATTGCTGTAGAAGTGTTACCGGCAGCAATAGTAACATTTCTTTCTTATATGGCTTATGGCGTGATTTTGACTCTAATTCCTGATTGGAGTCAGCATTTAGGAATTACCAATAAAGGTTTGTTTTTTATGGTCTTTACCATTACTTCGGTAATGATTCGTTTTGGAGCCGGAAAAGCATCTGACAAATATGGACGTTTACGTATAATAGCAATTGGATTATTCTTTTTAATTGCATCATTAATCATTGTTGGATTTTCTACATCAATCAGCGGACTTTTATTAGGAGCAGCACTTTATGGAGTCTCTACCGGAATTGTTTCTCCGGCTTTAAATGCCTGGACTGTTGATATGAGTTTTGCTGAACATCGCGGTAAAGCCATGGCAACCATGTATATTGCTCTTGAAGCAGGAATTGGTCTTGGTGCACTTATAGCAGGATGGATGTATCAGGATGTGATTGCTAAAATCCCAATGCTTATGTATGCTAGTGCAGCAATGGTTTTCCTGGCTTTAGGTTATGTTTCGATGCGGTTACGAAAAGTTGAAAAAGTTTAATTTATTTGCGAAGTTATTCAAAGTCTTAGATACTATATCCATTCTCCGGCAGTATTATAATCATTTGGTAAATAGGTAAGATATTGAACCATTCTTGGATTTTTTCCTTTATTTGGTGTAGCACAATGCGGTAAAGTATTATTCCAGATTATAAAATCGCCAGCGTTACCTGTTATAGCTTTAGGCTGTAATGTAGAAATAGCTTTATTTCTGGGATTTTCGTCTGGTTCAAGATTATTCAGCCAATCATTTATTTCGTTGTGAAATCCCGGAACGCAGTGAAATGCGCCATCATCAATGCCACAATCAGTGAGATAGAGTAGTCCCTGAAGTCCAAATTTTATGGGTTGTTTTAAGCTTGTATCCCAATGAAGCGGACTTCCTAAGAAAATAAAATCATCAGTTTCAGGCGGGTTAAAACTTACTTTGTCAATAGTTTTGTATATTTTATCTGTATTATAAAGTTGTTCGTATGCTTTTTTTATCCTTGGCGAAAATCTGTTCTTATTTAAGGTTTCGTGATCTGAAAAATTAAGCATTAATCCTTTTTGATCTTCATGTCTGTTGTACCAGGTTTCTTTCTTGTTGGGATCTATTTTTAAGTACTCCCAAATAGCTTGTTGCGTATCTTCACAATCTTTTTTTGAGATAGCATTTTTTACAATTACATAACCATTTTTATTCCAAAATTGAAGGTCTTCTTCTGAGAGAACTTCTTCTGTGAAATTTTCAGATTCGGTATTTTCGTTTTTTTTCCTAGTATTGATCCAGATTTTAAAAGTCTTAAAATCAGGTTTGTAAAAGTATAAAAACTGTAGTGCATCTTCCATACCAATACCTAATTGATATAGCGTTTTTATTTCATCATCCCAGGTTTGAGTATCATTAGTTAAAGAATTGGAAGGATGCAAAGTACGTCTCCATAGTTCTTCAAGAATAGTCCAAGGTTCTCTCATTTAAATAGATTTTAAGAATCAGTCAATTCAAAAATAATTCATTTACGGTTTTCCGTTTAAAGTATAAATACCTGTTTTAGTATTCGAATAAAATATCAGAAAATTAAAGATACAAAGTTTTAATTATCAGTTGAATAATAAGTTGAAAAAAAGGGGTATTTACCTGTTAATAATTACATTTTTTTTGCCTATACTTGTTATGAGTTTAAAAGTTAATTATCTGATTATAAGATGATAATTCACAGTATCAGGAAAATAAGGGATTCGTTTTTAATATGCTGTTAAATATTGAAAAAATCAGATAAGAAAAAGTAACAAAATTCTGCTGCTGCTTTTGTTTTTCGTCGTAAAAAAAATATCAGATTCTTATAATTAACCTGTTTGTTGGGTGTAATTAATATTTAGATCAAATAGGTCATTATTATATAGTCTAGTACTATTTTGATAAAGTTATCCAATAAGGAGTAAGCTAAAAATCCTTTAAAGAGTAAGCAAGACTTTAAATTTTAGTAAAAATGGATGTAGGTTTTTTTTCCTCGACAATTGTTCAGGTTGCCATTTCAATTGTAATTAGCTGGGCTCTATTTGCACTTTTGTGCAGTATGATTCTTGAAATAGGAGTTCAAATTAAAAGTGAAAGAGGCAGGTTTTTCAGAAACAAAATTATAGAAAAACTTTTTGATTTTTCTAATCAGATTAATTGGGGATTATTGATGTATAACAACAGCAATATTAGATTACTGACGAAATCTGAAAAGGCACCTCCAACAGAAATTAACTCTAAAACTTTGGCAGAAGTACTAATTGATTCAGTAGCGAATGTTCAGGCCGCCAAAATATTGCAACAAAAAGATAAGGGGGGAAAATTGAAGTATAAGAATAATTTACTAAATAATTTTGAATTTTCTATTACTTATTTAGGACAAAGTGATTTAATCAGGATGTTGAAAAATGCTATGAACAAAGCAAAACTAAAAGCTGCAAATGGTGATACCTACAATGAAACAGTACTTTATGATCAGTTGGTAACCGAAGTTACTGTTTGGTTTGATCAATTTAATGAGAGAACCAGCTCATGGTACAAAAAACTATCCCGAAAACGTTTGTTTTTTATTGGACTTTTAGTCAGTACTATTGTCAATGTAGATAGTATTGCTCTATTTAAATATTACGAGAGTAATCCAGCCGCAAGGTCAGGTATGGTTGATTATTATTTAAAGAATCAAGTACAATTAGAAGCTCTAAGTGCGAAGTATGATAGTACGCTAAAAAAAGATTCAATTGTTAATAAAGCAGCCATTGACTCGACCAAAAATGATATTAAAAATTTATCGAAACAAATCGATAGTTTAAAAAGTAATCTCGATTTACCCATTGGCTGGAAAAAAGCTATATGTGTAAATACAAAAAACACCGGAAAATGTATTTGCTCACCGGCAAAAAACACTACGACTGATACAAAAAATGATTCAAAAAAAGAGAAGCAATCTTGCCCGAAACACAAGATTACACTTTCCTGTATTTTACTTAAAATATTTGGAATCATCATTTCGGCTTTTGCTGCCAGCCTGGGAGCTCCTTTTTGGTTCGACCTTTTAAGAAAAGCAACCTCTGTATCTCAATCAGTAATTAAAGCAGTATAAATCATGAATAATATATATAAAAATGCCCACACGCACATATTCACTATGAATAATGCTCCTAAAGATTTTCTGAAATTATTTTTGCCTTCTTTTTTGGCAAAACCGGCAGATAATTTTACCAATACTGATTTTGGTGCCTGGGTTGTCAGGCTTTTAGCTAGTGGAAATAATGGAGCGGCTAAAAGATATGCGACGTTTTTGCAAATTGGCAAAAGCAAATATCAGACAGATATTTTTGAAAACTTAATGTCGCGTTATCCTAACGAAACATTTCAATTTGTTACGCTGTGTCAAAACCTGGAATACCTTGGCGTTGGTAGATCTGTCAGCGGATTTGAGGGGCAAATTGAAGAAGTTATTGATATAAAAAGAAAATATCCAACCAATATTTTGCCTTTTTTCGGACTTGATCCCAGATGGAAAAGTGACGAGAATGAAATTCAGAAAACTGTAGAACGTTATTTTGAAACCAAAATTGAAGTTGGAGGAACTTATGTTTATCCTTTTCAGGGATTAAAAATTTATCCGAGTACAGGTCATTATGCTTTTGATAAAAAACTGAAAAAAACCTTTGAATGGGCGGCTGACAAAGGAGTGCCTGTAATGACGCACACGTATTATCTGGGAGGAATCTTTAATTATGATAAAAATTATATCACACATAACCTTAATCCAATTGATCCTTATACAGGGAAGGTTTATGATGTACCCCAATTTATTGAAGAAAGAGGAAGCTTTATCAGTAGACTTTTAGGAACACAAAAAAGAGAAAATTGTAAACACAGTTGTTCTTATTTTCTGGAACCACATTCATATGAATCAATGCTTAATTCAATTAAAGATCTTAAAATATGTTTTGCTCACTTTGGTGGTGTAGATCAAATAAAAGCATCAATGGGGCTGAATAACCAGAACAATCAGATTAATCCTTATGGAGTTTTGCAAAAAAACTGGTTCAGTCAAATACAAGATTTGATGTCTCAATATCCAAATGTTTATACGGATATATCTTATGATGTAGCAGAATGTCTGGCAAAAGAAAACAACATGCTGTATAAAGTGTTTTTTGATGAGGCTGATAAGTCATATGGAAAACAGATACTTTTTGGTACTGATTATTTTATGACAGAAAAAGATAGTTTAGAAGAAAACGCTGTCCAAGGTTTTAGAAATTATGCATCGACCGCCAAGCTCCAAAACGGAAATTCGCTATGGGATCAAATGGCAAGAACTAACATTAATAACTATTTGCAAAGTAAGTATTATTGATATAGAAAAGATTAATCTATCACTCAAAAATTTAGTTTAAATAAAAAGCCTCTTTTTGACAGAGGCTTTCTTTTTTTTGTTAGTTTTATGCTTAAAATCAGTTGTTTATGATTTATTACTAATTCGTTAGTTAAATTACTAATCAATTAGTTTGTCTACTAATTAATTAGTAGCATCTTCGTTAAAATTTTTAACCATGATAAAACTAGCTAAACGAGAAGAACAAATCATGCAGGTATTTTGGGATTTAGACAAAGCCTTCATAAGAGATATAATTCCATTACTGCCAGATCCAAAACCACATTACAACAGTGTGGCTACAATAGTGAAGATACTTAAAGATAAAGGATTCCTGAATAGTGAAACAGCAGGGAACATGCATTGCTTTTTTCCTATAATCAGTCGGGAAGAATACCAACAATTTGCCTTAAAGGATATTGTTAGCCAGTATTTTGATAATTCGTATCCAAGAATGCTGGCCTTTTTTGCAAAAGAACAAAAGCTTACAGAGAACGATTTGGATGAAATAGTAAACATCATTAAAAAAGGAAAAGTATGATACCTTATATCTTATATACAGCACTTATTCTTGCAGCTTGTTTTGTATTTTATAAACTGCTTTTGCAAAAAGAGACTTTCTTTCACTTGAACAGATATGTATTGCTGTCTTGTATGATAATGGCTTTTATTTTGCCTTTGGTTCCCGTTCCTCAGCAATTATCATTGCGAAAAACGGTTTTGGAAAAGCAAATTACAATTCCCAAAACTCAGGTTGCCAAGATTGAAACTCCGGAGTTAAAAGCAAAAACTATAGAACCTACAATTGTCGAACAAACGAATGAAACCTTCAACATTCAATCAGCTGTTCAATGGTTGGTCTATTTGTATTGGTTTGGAGTAGTGATTTTCGCACTTAATTTTTTAATGCAAGTTGTTTTATTGCTTTATAGAGCCTATTCAAAATCAGTTATTCAGGACGGAAAATTTCGTATTATCGAAATAACAGATGACAAAGCTCCTTGTTCGTTTGCTAATAATATTTTTATCAATCCTGAGAAGTATGAGTGGGAAACCTATAATCAAATTTTGCTGCATGAAAAGATTCATATTGAGCAAAAACACACCATAGATCTTCTGCTTGCCGAAATGGTTCTTATTTTTCAATGGTTTAATCCTTTTGCCTGGCAATGGAGAAAAGCCTTAGAAATTAATCTTGAATTTTTGACAGACGATCAAATGCTACAGCAGGATACTGTCGAAAAAGAAAGCTATCAGTTTAGTTTGCTAAAAGTAGCTGCACCCCAATTCCCTTTGAGTCTTACAACCAATTATAATCAATCATTATTAAAAAAACGAATCATCATGATGAACTCAAAAAAATCAAACGTGCACACCACTTGGAAATATTTTTTCCTATTGCCATTATTGGTGTTGTTTGCGTGCCTTTTTAATCAACCGGCAGCGCAAAGTCAAACTCTTACTTCTAGTGAAAAAGAAGAATCGAAAGAGAATTTAGGCATTAAAAAAGAAATGAAAACAGAAGGGGACTGGTTTGCCACAATCAAAGGCAATACGGTAGAAATTCACTTTAAAAGCAATGAAAGTGATAATTCTTCAAGTACTTTTCAGTTAAGTGAATTTCAGAATATTCCAAGAGATAAACAAGGCACATTTACTTTAACACGCGAAGCAGGAACAATGTCTTTTACAGGAAAATTTGAAGGAGATAAAGGTATGGGAACCTATAAATTTGCACCAAATGCGGCGTATAGCCAGGCAATGTTTAAAGAAGGAGTTGTGGTTAAGGAAGACAATGATCTTATGGTTTTCTTTATGATCAACATAAAAGTATCTTATGTGCAAATGCTAAAGAAACAAGGTTTCAATAATCTTGATAAAGATCAACTTATTCCTCTTGCTGCTTTAGATGTAAATGAGGCCTATATTACCTCTATCAAACAAGCAATTCCGGATATTGATTTAGACAATCTGGTTCCGTTTAAATCATTAGGCATAAACAAAGCTTTTATTGAAGAAATACGCAAAACAGGATATAAAGATGTTTCTCCGGGGAATATTATTGCATTGAAATCTCAGGGTATTGACGGTAAATATATTTCAGATGTACGAAATTCTACTAAAGGAGATAAGACAGATAGTAATAAAGATTCGGATGATGATATTATTGCATTTAAGTCTTTGA
This sequence comes from uncultured Flavobacterium sp., assembly GCF_963422545.1. Classification (NCBI taxonomy): domain Bacteria; kingdom Pseudomonadati; phylum Bacteroidota; class Flavobacteriia; order Flavobacteriales; family Flavobacteriaceae; genus Flavobacterium; species uncultured Flavobacterium sp. Next base: position 82,663 of record NZ_OY730241.1, on the reverse strand, counting down.
ATATTGATCAGGAATTTATTAATTCTTTTAAAAAAATAGGATATAATAACATTTCAAATAGTGATTTGATCGCGATGAAATCCCTAAATGTAACACCTGAATATGTTGAAGGTTTTCAGAAAGCGGGATATAAAGATATTCAAGTAGACGATTTAATTGCTATGAAATCTTTAAATGTAACGCCTGAATATGTAACCGAGTTTCAAAAAGCAGGATATAAAAACATCAAAGCTGACGATTTGGTTGCTATGAAATCACAGAATATTACAGCAGATTTAATACAACAATACAAAGAACTTGGTTTTAGTGATTTGGATATTGATGATGTAATTGGTGCAAAAGCAACCGGAACGACACCATCTTTTATAAAATCAATGAAAGGAAAAGGACATAATTTTAAAAACTTACAAAAGTATATCGAATTAAAAACGGTTCTGGGTTATTAATACAAAACAATTAGAGTTGTAAGACTATAAAAAGCCCAAACCGAAAGGAATGGGCTTTTTTAATTGTAATTATTTAAATTAAAAAATGATATTATGAGCCTATAAACTGTTTTGGATCATAAAAAAACTTCTCTTTTTTTATAAGTTCATTCTCCCAATTTTGATAGGCAATTTCTTCAATCTCAGAAATACGGCCATCTTTCCATTCAAATCTAAAATACCATTGAATAACAACATAATCGCCATTAACAAAATAAGGGCGAATGCATTTGGATACTAATGATTTGGCTTTTAAAAGAGTGTTTTTTTCGTTAGCTACAAGAAGATCCCGACCCACTCTTGGTTCAGACTGATTTTCTTGCATTGAAGCATCGATAGTATAAAATTTTTCAATTGCTTTATCATGTTCGTTGGATTCGACCATTGCAATAAATTGTTCTATTGTTTCTAATTTAGGCATGTGCTCTGGCTTTTAAATTTTGAATAGTTTCAATATATCTATTTTCAAAAATAGATTGATTGACAGGTACAACAACCGATTGAAAGAGTTTCATCAAATCATCAGAATGGTTTGCCGCTTTTTTTGTTTGAATGTTGTACGGAATAAATTTTATCCATAGAATAGCCTTTAATTCAGTTTCATTTTCATTCCACATTTTCATTTCAACCAGCAGAAGATTATCGGTATATTGAATCAGTTGAGACTCAATTAATACGGTTTCCATCGTGTGAGCGGGTTTAATGTAACTTATCTGATTGGATGCAACCACCCAACTAAGTCCTGTTGCGTGCATGTATTTAAACACATCAAGGTTATAGTGTTCGGCAATTTGATCCTCGCGTGTGTTAATGAAGTATTCTAAATACTTTGAGTTGTTTAAATGATTAAAAGGATCACAATCCTGAAATCTAATTTTTCTTTTTGTTTTTAATACTTTTTCCATTTTCTAATATATTACATCAAATACCAATCGGTATCTGACAAGTTAAATTTTTTTTCTACTTCCTGATGCTTTCAATCAGTGTACTATCAATAAAGTCCATAGCGTTAGTAATATAGGTTTGATCATTATGGGTAAAGGCAAGGAGTGAACCACCTTCAATAAGTGATAATATTATTTTTGCATATTTTACAGGATCAGTATTGGGCTGAATTTCATTATTAGTAATACCATCCTTAAGGATATTAGTTAAACCCGTAGTAAATTTTTCAGATAGATTTTGCGCTGCTTTGAACAATAACGGATTGATAAATTTTGTGTCAACTCCTACTCGTAGCATAGGACATCCGCCGCGATCTTTGACTAAATCATAATAGCTGCGCTGATATTCTGTTATAGCATGTAATTTATTCAGGCATCCTTCTTTAGTGCTAACTAGTTTAAATAAAGGCGTTATTGCTAAGTTTATATTGAGTTGAAATGACTTTAATGCTAAATCTTCCTTATTAGAAAAATTACAGTAAATCGCACCTTTTGTAAGGCCGGTTGCATTTGTTATATCGGTTAGGCTAGTTCCAATGTAACCTTGTTTATTAAAAATAGGAGCCACTTTATCCAGTATAAAATCGGAAGTATTCATAATTTCTGTTTGAAATAAAATAAAATCAAAACAAATATAAGCATAAATACCGATCGGTATTTAAGAATGAGAAGATAATTAACATAAAGACAATATTCTATTTTAAATACTGCCTTTAAATTGATTAATATTAACGATTAATAAAATGCATATTTACTTTGCAGAATAAAACTCTAAATTTTATATGAGAATACTATTTTTCTTAGCTACTTTTTTTCTATTATTTTCCTGCAAAGAAAATAGTGTAAAAAAGGATTTACAATTAAAGAAAGAGAATCAAATCACTTCAAAAAAAGTTTCAGAAGATTTTGATTCTTTCTTTAAAAAATTTGCAAAAGACAGTATTTATCAAAAAGAGAGAATTGTGTTTCCTTTAAAATGCAAAACTCCTGATGAAAATGATCTTTTGGGCGAAAAAATTCAAACTAAACTGATAAAAAGTTCAAATTTTGAATACATGGATTTCACTGTGGATTCATTAGCTATGAAAAAAGAGACTGATAAATATACCATTGAAAAAAGAGAAAAAAATGGATATATGATTTATAGCCGTTTAGGTTATGATAACGGAATATATGAGTTATATAAATTTAGGCAGGTTGAAGGTAATTGGTATTTAGTCGAAATTGAAGATCTTTCATCATAATAGCTACCGTATAGAACAAATATTTAGATAATTAGTTACTTAATAAATCTATTAGACACAATCTTAAAAAGTTCTGTTTCTGATTTTTACAGCGATTCAAAAGCCAGTATATCTCGTGTAACCTCTTCGTAAAAAAGAGGTTTTTTTGTTTTTGAAGACAGCACCAAAACTATTTCAGATTTTGAGGACACAATTTTTTAAAGTATAATTTTCTGTTAAATAATTTAAGAATAAAATATATTTCTGTTCTTTGCACTTTAAGATTTATTAAGAAAATAATTAAGGAAATCTTAAGAGATCAATTTTATTGTACAATATTATAAAAGACATTGAGTTTAGATTAATTATCATATTTAAGTTATGGACAATAGAAAGTTTATATTAAGTTTAAAAAAAGGTAATGAAACTTCTTTCAAAGAAGCTTATTTAAACTACTATGATAAACTTGTAAACATTGCTAAACGATTTAATTTTACAGTTCTGACTCCGCAGGACTTTGTTCAGGAGACTTTTTTAAGATTATATAATAAAAGAGAATTACTCAATGAAGATGTTTTATTAGATAAACAATTGTTCGTTATCTGCAAGAACATTATCATTAATCATCTTAACAGAGAAAATAAAATAGTACAACTTGATCCTTTGCATGTTGTAATGGAAGAGGAGGATACCGAAACTGAAATTTTTGAAGAAAGACAAGAAAAATTATATAATTTCATAAATCTGCTTCCGGAACAACAACAAAAAATATATACACTACATAAACTGGAAAACCTTAGCTATAAGGAGATTGCAGCAATGACAGATCTTTCTGAAAAGACAATTGCCAATCATATTTATCTCGCCAGTAAATTTATTCGAAAAAAAATCCAAAACCATTAGGAACTTTTATGATCTCGTTTGTTATATATAAAACGAGAACATAAAAATGAATATTGAAGCTTATAAAACGGATATTACGACCAAGGAAGATGCAAGGTTTATTGTAGCGCTTCTTCAATTTGTTATTTCTGATTGTATCATGAATTTTGATTTAGAAGATTCTAATCATGTTCTAAAAATCGAAACCAACAGAGATATTAAAGAAATGGTCTACGGTGTTTTTAATAAGCAAGGATTTTATTGTCAAAAACTTTAACGCCCCAAAGATATGAATGATAAAAAAATAGAAGACGAATTAAAAAAGATTTGGGATGAAGTTCCCATTTCACATTCTGATAGTGAAAAAGAAGCTTCGTGGGAAGAATTTCAATCGAAAGCTTTTACTGCAAAGAAACCAAAATTTAAAGTATGGAGGTACGCAGCAGCGGCAGCTGTTTTAATTTTTGTACTTATCGGAACCGGGATTTATTTTAACAGAGATCCCTTAGATCAAAATATTTTAGCAGCTTCTACTGTAATTGAAAATACAACTACAAAAGTAAAAACAGTTTTCCTGCCGGATAGTTCTAAGGTAGAGTTAAGTTCTAATTCGAAACTTACTTACGCCAATAATTTTAAAACCAACAGAAAGATTGAAATTGAAGGTGAATGTTATTTTAAAGTTCAAAAAGATAAAAAACATCCTTTTCAGGTTTTTTGCAATGAAACTACAACAACCGTTTTAGGAACTTCCTTTACTGTAAAAGGAAATGCACAAAAAGAAGTGACAGTAGCTCTTTTTGAAGGAAGTGTCGAAATGAGTGTAAAAAATCAGGATAAAAAATGGATACTGGTACCCGGTGAAACTTTTACTTATGCAAACAATACAGCTGCAGTAACAGAATTCGAGAGATTTACTGATTTTGAAAATGAAAAACTAACAGTTCTTAGTGATTACATTAAAACGAACTATGGCTATAAAATGATATTTCCACAGGAATATATCAACCAACGAATTACGGTTCGAATCAACAAAAAAGAAGACTTAAAAACAATTGTCCAATTAATATCAGAAATGTATAACCTAAACTTTGAAATAAATGAAGAATTAAAAGTAATTACTTTTCAATAGAAAAGAAAAGGATGCACTAGCCGCGAAACTAAACATCCTCCTCATGGTCAGGATAGTATGAAGCTATCCTATTTAATAATATTCAAAAATACAAAATTTCATGAAGCATATAATTTCAGCATGCTTTTTTTTACTCAGTTTAGGTGTGTTTTCTCAAAACGTAACTGTAACTGTCGATAAAACGGTAACATTAAAAGAGTTCTTTAAACAAATTGAAAATCAATCTGATTATAAATTTGCTTTTACAGATCAAGTTAATACAAGTCAGAAGTATTTTACCCATAAAAAAACGTATAAAAAAATTGATATAAAGGAACTTGTTAATGAATTAAATAAGAGCGCGTCGGTTCAGTTTTCAATTGTTGGCAGTAATATTTTTGTAAAACAAAAAACTAGCAAAACACCTAAAAAAAAAAATAAGCTGACCGGACAGGTTTTTGACGATAACAAGGAGCCAATTATTGGAGCCAATGTTTTTATTAAAGAACTGGAAACAGGTGTTACAACAGACAGAAATGGAATGTTTTCTATGGATCTGGATAAAGGCACTTATACCGTTGCAATTAGTTATATTGGTTTAAAGAATAAAGAAACACAAATTACTGTTTCTGATGATGAAAGAATCAATTTTACCATGGATGCAGACAGTCAGGAGTTGGAGCAGGTGATAGTTACCACTAATAAGGCTGTTGATGTTAAGAATACTCAAATGAGTGTTAACAAGCTTTCAATGGCCGAGATTAAGCGAATTCCTGCTGCAATGGGAGAGCCGGATCCTTTAAAATCGATATTGACATTGCCTGGAGTTACAAACGCCGGAGAAGCATCGTCAGGATTTAATGTACGTGGTGGTGCGGCAGATCAGAATTTGGTTCTTTTAGATGGTGCTCCTGTATATGGTGATTCTCACATGTTTGGTTTCTTCTCTATTTTTAATGTAGATATTATAAACGGATTAGATTTATACAAAGGAGGGATTCCATCTAAATTTGGTGGGCGCGTTTCGTCTGTACTCGATGTAAGTCAGCAAACCGGAGATTTTGACAATTATAAAGTAAATGGAGGTATTGGTTTAATATCAAGCCGTTTATTAGTTCAGGGACCTATCCAAAAAGAAAAAGGTTCATTTATTATTGCAGGACGTGCTTCTTATGCTCATTTATTCCTGAAACTGTCTGATAACAAAAATTCAGCCCTGTTTTATGATCTTAATGCCAAATTTAATTACCGTTTGGGTGCTAATAATACACTGGCATTTTCCGGATATTTTGGAAATGATGTTTTTGATATTAGTGATCGTTTCGCCAGTACATACGGTAACACAATGGGAATCGTAAGCTGGAAGCATAAATTTTCGGATAATTTAAATACAAATTTATCTGTTTTCTACAGCGATTATAAATTCAATCTTGGTTTGCAGGCCGAAAGTTTTCAGTGGGACAGTAACATTAAAACTTATGGACTTAAGTACAATTGGAATCATACCTTGTCAGAGAAGTTAAAACTGAATTACGGAATCGACGGTCAATATTATGATTTTAATCCGGGAACGGTACAACCAACGAGTTTAGATTCGCAGTTTAATTACAAACAGCTTGACAAAAAATATTCTTTAGAAACATCAGCTTATCTTGATTTTGAACATCAGCTTACAGAGAAACTTAATTTTAGATATGGACTTCGCTACAGTATGTTTTATCGTTTGGGAGGTGAGGATATAAGCACTTATGAAAATGGAGAAGCAGTAGTATACAATCCTTTATATCATATTTATGAAAAAGGAACTCCAACCGGAACAATATCTTATAAAAGCGGAGAAACGATAAGCAAATTTGACAATCTCGAACCGCGTGCTGCTTTATCTTATGCTTTTGATGATAACACTTCTGTAAAAGCAAGTTATAACAGAATGGCGCAATATATTCATATCTTATCCAATACCCAGTCTCCATTACCAATGAGTATCTGGACACCAAGCGGACCTTTTACAAAACCACAATTACTGGATCAATATGCGGTAGGATATTTTAAGAATTTTAAGGATAACGATTATTCTTTTGAAGGGGAATTATTTTATAAAAACATCAAAAACCGTATCGATTATATAGATGGAGCGAATATTTTGGCAAATAATAATATAGAACAGGTTATTTTGAATGGTAAAGCCAGATCCTATGGTCTGGAATTATTGTTAAGAAAAAACAGAGGAGCTTTTACAGGATGGGTTTCATATACTTTGTCAAGAGCAGAACAAAAAACGCCAGGAAGAACACCTGAAGAACCTGGAGTAGCAAATGGTAATTGGTATTTGTCAGGATATGATAAAATGCATAATTTGAGTATCGTAGGTAGTTATGAATACAATCCTAAATGGTCTTTTAATGCTAATTTCACCTTACAATCAGGTCAGCCTGTAACGTATGCAAATGGTTATTATGAATTTGGAGGAATCAATATTCCTAATTTTTCTTTGAGAAATGAAAACAGACTTCCGCTTTTTCATCACTTAGATTTAGCAGCAACTTATACGCCTAAACCAGACAAAAAGAAAGGATGGCAGAGCTACTGGGTATTTAGTATTTACAATGTTTACGATAGAAAAAATGCTGCTTCTATGACATTTACAACAAATGAGGATACGGGAGCGAATGAAACCAGAAGACTTTCTATTTTTGGGATGGTACCTGGTATTTCTTATAATTTTAAATTTTAATGAATATGCAAAGGATTAATAAGTATAATTTTAAAAGTAAAGCATTGGCTTTTTTAAGTCTGCTTTCTATATTGTTTTTTTCATCTTGTGAAGAGGTCGTACAGCTTGATTTAGAGACCGGTCAGACAAAACTGGTTATAGATGCAGAAATTATTTGGCAAAAAGGAACAACCGGAAAAGAGCAGGTTATAAAGATTAGTAAAACAGCTCCTTATTATAACAATACTACACCAAAAGTTTCCGGTGCACAGGTAAAAGTTGAAAATAGTAATGGAGATGTTTTTATCTTTAATGAAACTGTACCCGGTTCTTACGTATGTACTAATTTTGTTCCCGTTTTAAACATGGACTATACACTTTCTGTAACTGCAGAAGGGCAAAGTTTTAAGGCGACTGAAAAACTAACTTCCGTAACACCAATTGATAAGGTAGAGCAAGACATTATTAAGGATTTTAATGGAAAAGATATAATTGAATTGATATTTTATTATAAAGATCCGGCTGATCAGATGAATTATTACCTTACAGATTATCAAAGCGAATTTCTGATATACCCACAATATGAACTTACTGATGATGAGTTTTTTAACGGGAATGTAATAAGTACCCGATTCTCAGACTCAGATAAAATGAAACCTGGAAATACAGTTAAAATTACGCACCGTGGTATTTCGAAGAATTTCTATAATTATATGAATTTAATTTTACAAGTATACGGAGGAAGCCCTTTTTCTATTCCTCCCGGAAATATAAGAGGTAATATAGTAAATACCAATGACCCAAATAATTTTGCCTTTGGTTACTTCAGGCTTTGCGAAGCAGACAAAGTATCTTATTTGGTAAAATAAAGATTTAATTGTTGATTTGTAATTACATCTGGCATATAAATATTTATGTCAGATGTTTTTTTTGAACTACATTATTTCAAAATAACTGTTTATAAAATGTTGGTTTTCATTTCTTTGAAGTAGTTCCATTTCTATTTTATTCGAATTGTATTGCTGACCTCTGTAAATCCATCTAAAAATGTTGGGATAAAGATTCTCGTTGACAATACTTCTCTGATTTATAATTTTTTCATCCATTAAATCATAGACAAAACAGAGATTAGAAAACGCCTGAATAATTTGAATTTGAGTCGAATTAATAAAATAAGCCCATTCGATGTCAGTATCTTCATCAAATTTGATTCTCTTTTTTTCTAAAGTAGCTAAATCTGTTACAACTAAACTTCTTCTATTGATCGTTAAATGATAATCAGGATAAAAAAAACTGCCTACCAACGAGTCTAAAATCATGGTTTTGTCAACTCTGTGATACGCATCTAAATTTGTTTTGTAATAAGTCGAAGTGTTTATCAGGAAAGAACCAATACTTGAAATGAAACCAAAATCTTTAGTTGGATGTTCAATTTCTATTTTTTCATTTATTGAACATTGGATTCTTTTTTCTCCAAAGAGTACTTCCGTTCTGTCAATGTCATCGATTACTACAGTATAATATACAAGTTCTTGCCCACGATTAAGTTCTTCCCAACCCAAATATTTTAAATGTATTCTTTTGTTTGTGTTTTTAATTAAACTTAGACTTTCAATTTTTTTGACTTGTATCATAATGCGATAGTAGCAGGCTTTTGTTATTATAAAATTTATTGCTTAAGATTAACTTTTGAAGATAAAACTGAAAATAAAAATGATTTAAAAAATATTCTTTTTACGGATAATTTTAGTAATCTTTTTTAATTTTTAACAACATCCAATAATCTCAACTGCTTTTTTTTGTTTTTTTGAATAACCAATATAGGTTGTATCTTCTTCTGAAAGAGAAATGATGAATAAAGGTCTTTTATCATTTTGGCATTCTATAAATGTATTATAGTCTATAAATTCATCTTTTGATTGGCCTAGAATGTCATCCTCTTTTAGTTTGTTTTTATTAGAAACATCATAAAATGACTCAATGTCTAATACTTCTTTGGCTTTAGTCAAAATATATTTTTCAAGTTCTTGATCACTTTTGATATATTCTAAATCATAACCATTAATTAAGTAACTGGTTTCGAATGATTTTTCGTAGATTAATTCACCAGTATTATTGAAAATTTTCAATACTGACGTAGTTTTATTTATGTTTCCTTTAGGAACAATGAAGGTAAATTTATCATCCGATAATAAATCTGAAAATTTTGTAAACAATGAATCTTTAAATTCTTCTTTAATTACAGTATTACTTGCATTGAAATAAACTATCGAATCTGGTTTTTTTGAAGAATCTAAAGAGTCCTGTTCAGGTTTGATGTTTTTTGTGCTGTCATTTGCAATTGAAGTATTTTCGGTTTGTTTCTTTTCAGCTCGGTTGCAGGCAAAAAATAATAGAATAGTGATGGAGCAAATTATGGTATTTTTAAGCATATTGGTTATTTGGATTGGCTATAATTCCTTAAATCAAATATAGAAAAGTATTTTTTTAAACTTATACAAGCAAAGAAATAGATTAATTCTACCTAAAAAAAAACACTCAGCACAAATTTTTGTACTGAGTGTTTTTTGTAAAGTAAAAGTAAAATTTAAGCAATAAGCATTACTCTAAATTACCATTTTATGTACATACTTCCCCAAGAGAATCCTGCGCCAAAAGCAGTTACAATAATATTATCTCCCTTTTTGAAATCATTTTTAAAATCCCACAAACATAAAGGAATCGTTGCTGCTGTAGTATTTCCATATCTTTGAATGTTTACTTTAAACTTATCGATGCCAATTCCAATATCATCACTTACCGCCTGAATGATTCTCAGGTTTGCCTGATGCGGTATTACCCAGTCAATCATTTCTGGAGTTAAGGAAGCTTTTTCCATTAATTCCTTAGAAGTTGTGCTCATATTTTTGACAGCTTGTTTAAAGACTGTTCTTCCTTCTTGTTGCACAAAATGTTGTTTATTATGAATCGTTTCTTCTGATGTTGAAAGCAAAGAGCCACCGGCACGTACGGTAAGATATTCTGCTCCGGTTCCGTCAGTTCTAAAAATGTTTTGCTGTATGCCTCGTCCTTCAGTATTTGGCTGCAAAAGTACAGCACCGGCACCGTCACCAAATAAAATGCAGCTGTTTCTGTCTTCATAATTCACGATAGAACTCATTTTGTCAGCACCAATAACTACAACATTTTTGTATCTGCCGCTTTCGATAAAACTTGCACCAACTGAAAGAGCGTATAAGAAACCGCTACATGCAGAATTAAGGTCAAATCCCCAAGCGTTTTTCAAGCCCGCTTTTTCGCATACTAAGCTGGCTGCAGGAGTTAAAATACGATCCGGAGTAGAGGTTGCCAAAATAAGACAATCAATATCAAGCGGATTGATATTATAATTTTCTATTAAATCTTTAACTGCAAAAGAAGCCATATCTGAAGTTGCCAATGATGGATCGTCAAGTATTCTTCTTTCTTTTATACCTGTGCGTGAAGTAATCCACTCATCTGAGGTATCTACCATTTTTTCTAAATCAGCATTGCTTAAAACTGTTTCTGGTACATATCCTCCAATAGCAATAATGGAAGCGTTAATTGTATTCATTTATTTTAATGTTTCTCTATTGTGTGTTTTTTTTAATTTTGGTTCCCTTTTGCTTAGCTCATTTTCTTCAAGTAAGCTAAAGAACCTGCGGAGTAAAATGAAGTTCTGTTTTTTCTCTAATCAAAGTCATTCTCATTTTATTTTTTTAAGTCAGGACAGAGGGAGAATTATTTCTCGGTAAGAATCAGGGCAATTTTACCACGAACAAAAAATGTCTAACTCATAAATTTGAACCTAAGTAATTTTTGGTGCAAAGATAGAAATGAACTCGAAGTAAACCTAAATTTATTTGTCTGTACAAGGGTTTTACAGTATTAAAAAATTGTTAAACCCATAAAAAATCATAGTAAATTACATTTTGTACAAGGTTTTGTCCCTGTCATATCCATAAGAATTTGGAATTTTATAGAATTTAAGCCCCAATATTTTAGCTGAAAGAAATTAGCTATATAAAATAGAGATTTAAAAATAAACGAACCGTTTTGTTTTTTGTAATATTAATCTTTAATTTATAAGTAAGAAAAATACTTCTTTTTTAAAAATACACTCCTTCTTTAAAATTTTATCTTTAAATTTGAACAGCTGCTAACGTATAAATATTAAGTATGAGTCAATCGCAAAATGTCACTGATTACCCAAATAATAATACCATTTTCATGGTTTGGAAGTTTAAAAATGAGGCTAATGTAAAGTCTGCATTTGAGAAAGTTTGTGCATTAGTAAGCAATTTAAATAATTCTTATACGATAAGAATACCTGACGGACGAACCAGCTGCGTAATGGGTATTGGACATGATGCATGGATAAAACTTGGTTTACCAACGCCTTTACCTAAGGAATTAGTGAATTTTGAATCTATTGTGGGGGCAAAACACACTGCGAAATCTACTGCTGGTGATCTTCATTTTCATTTAAGAGCTCAAAATGCAGCGATTTGTTTTGATATGGCAATGGCTATTTCAAAGGTTTTAGAATCAGTAGCCGAATGTCTTGAAGAAGTTCACGGTTTCAGGTATTGGGACGGTCGTTCTATCATTGGTTTTGTTGATGGTACCGAAAATCCGATAGGAGTGGAGCGACAGTTTTTTGGAGTAATAGGAGATGAGGATCCTGATTATAAAGGAGGAAGTTATTTATTTGTTCAGAAGTATTTTCACAATATGAAAAATTGGGACAATTTATCTACTGAAGATCAGGAAAGAGTAATTGGAAGATCTAAAATGAATGATATTGAAATGGCAGACGATGTGAAACCTGCAAACTCTCACAGTGCTCTTACTGCTATTACGGATGAAAATGGCAATGACCTTAAAATTGTAAGAGATAATATGCCTTTTGGAAATCCTTCAAAAGGAGAAGTTGGGACATACTTTATTGCTTATGCCAGTAAATTTAGCACCACAAAAAAGATGCTGGAAAACATGTTTATAGGAAATCCGCCAGGTAATTATGATCGAATTTTGGATTTTAGTACAGCACAAACCGGAATATTGTTTTTTGTACCAACATTAGATTTATTAGACAAGTATTCAGCAGATTCTGATTTGTAAGATTGTTTTTTCAATGTTAAAAGAAACAGCAGAAAAGAATAAAGAACAATTAGCAAAACGAATTTATGAAGATTGAAACCACCATAGAAAAGAATATTCATCATTTTTTGTTCGACCTGAAAAAAGAAGTTGAAGGCGAAAAGGAAGCGGTCTTAATTATCCAGAAGTATATAAAAGAGGGGGAAATTAGTGATGAGGAAGAAAATATACTTAAAACACAACTTTTTGATTCGTTCAAGATAATCGGTATTGGTATTCCTTTTTTATTGATTCCGGGAGCTTCTATTTTAATGCCAATATTGATAAAAGTAGCCAGTAAGTACAATATTGAATTGATGCCTTCAGCATTTAATAAAACAGAAGATTAGTCCCGTAGGGGACTATATCTTCGTAATCCAATTATAATTGATTTATTCTCTCGTAAATTTTTGGGTCATGTTTTTTAATTTTAATCTTCACATATTTTGATGCCGGCATATTACTGTCTTTAACAACGTTGTTAACAGAAACAAGAACGTTTGTTTCAGGAAAATAAGTAACTGTATTTTTCTCCGGTATTTGATAGGAAACAATGATAAATAAAGGCGCAATTCGTTCGATATTGTCATTATAATTAAACAAATCGACCTTGTCACCAGCTTTAAAACCTGCTTGCTCAATATCTTTTTGATTCATAAATATTACCCTGCGTTCGTTTTTTATGCCACGATAGCGATCATCAAGACCATAGATTGTAGTATTAAACTGGTCATGTGTTCGGGTTGTAGCCATCATATACTCGTCTGGAGCAAGTTCATTATCCGGTATCGCAGTTAATGTAAATGGTGCACGATCTCCAAACTCTTTTGTAATAAATTGTCCGTCTCGTGCTGCATTAGGCAAATAAAAACCTCCTTTTTGTTGGACCTTTATGTTATAATTTTCAAATCCCGGAATACATTTTTCAATATCATCCCTTATGGCATCATAACTGTCATGGTAACGCTGCCAGTTAATTACTGATTTATTTCCTAACGTAGCCATTGCCATTTTGCAGACAATTTGCGTTTCATTAATAAGGTTATCAGATACCGGTTTCAGCATTCCTTTTGAAGATTGTACTACACCCATCGAGTTTTCGGTAGTTATAAACTGAATTTCACCATTAACTATATCAATATCGCTTCGTGATAATGTTGGTAATATTAGTGCTTCCTGTCCGTGAATCAAGTGAGTACGATTTAGTTTAGTAGATACACAAACAGTTAAATTAAGTTTTCTTACAGCATTGGCCGTATAGGTTGTATCCGGTGTTGCAGATAAAAAATTACCACCCATACAAAATAGTAATTTCACTTTTTCTTCCTGCATTGCTTTAATGGCGCGAACAACATCATATCCGTGTTTGCGTGGAGGATTGAAACCATAAAAAGCCTGCAAACGATCGAGTTGTTCATTAGTAGGTTTTTCATCAATCATCATGGTTCTGTTTCCCTGAACATTACTATGGCCACGAACAGGACAAACGCCTGCGCCAGGTTTGCCAATGCTTCCTTTGAGTAATAAAATGTTAAGAATTTCTCTTATCATTTCGACGCCGTTGGGTTGCTGTGTAAGTCCCATTCCCCAACAAACAATAATTCGTTTTTTGAATGCTAAAATTTCAGCAGCTTCATAAAGCGATTCTTTCGAAACTCCTGAAAGCTGGGCAAGATCATCAAGTTTGTAATCATCAAATTGTTTAAGAAAAGCGTCATATCCTGTAGTTTTTTCCTTGATGAAGTCATAATCAAAGACTTTTCCGGGGTTTTTCTTTTCAAATTCAATTAAGATAATTTCGAGAGCTTTTAACAAAGCCATATCTCCATTTATTTTTACAGGCAGGAATAGATCTGCAAGTTTAACGCCACTTCCAAGAACTCCGTTAATTTCCTGCGGATTTCTAAATCCCATTAAACCCGCTTCAGGTAAAGGATTGATGGCAATAATTTTTGCTCCGTTCTTTTTACCTCTTGATAATGCGCTCATCATTCTGGGCGCATTGGTTCCCGGATTTTGCCCAATGATCATAATAACATCCGTATCATAAAAATCATCCAGTGTTACTGTACCTTTCCCAATTCCAATTGTAGGTCTTAAAGCAGATCCGGAGGTTTCGTGGCACATATTTGAGCAATCCGGCATATTATTGGTGCCATATTCTTTTGCAAAGAGCTGATAAAGAAAAGATGCTTCATTACTTGTTCTTCCGGAGGTATAAAAAGCAGCCTGATCCGGAGATTCTAGTGCATTAAGATGCTCGGCTATTTTTTTGAATGCATTATCCCAGCTTATAGGTTGATAATGTGTACCATTTTTAGGTAAATACATAGGATCAGTTAGCCTTCCCATTTTGCCAATTTGATAATCGTCTAATTTGGCAAGATCATAAACGGAGTTTTCTTTAAAAAACTCAGCTGTAACTTTTTTGGTGGTAGCTTCTTCAGCCAGTGCTTTGGCTCCGTTTTCACAATATTCGCCCAAAGGAGATCGCTCGTCATCGGGATCAGGCCATGCACAACTCGGACAGTCAAAACCACCAACCTGATTCATCTTAAATAATGCTTTTGTCCCTCTAACGATAGTTTTTTCTTCGATAAGATCACTAAAAGCTGCTAAAACGGCAGGAACACCTGCGGCCCAATCTTCGACTTTTGTTAATTTCAGGTCAAAAAGTTTGTACGGATTTTCAGCGCCTGGTATTTTTTTATTTTTATCGTCGCTATTTTTGTCGTGTTGATCCTCTTTCATAGCTTTTTTATTTAATTAGCACGTTGGTAGAAATGTTGAACAATGATAACTTTACTCTTTTTAATCTTCATGAGAAGTCTGTATGACTACGGCATCACAAGAATTATAGATATTGAATCGATCTTCTTTCAGAAATCCCAAAAGTGTCATGTTAAATTCTATTGCTAATTCTACCGCAAGGCTTGATGGAGCACCAATTGCTGCAATAATTGATATACCCGCCATAGCAGCTTTTTGAATTAACTCAAAACTGGCTCTTCCGCTTAGAAGCAAAATATGTTTGTTTAGCGGAAGTAGATTAGAGGCTAATGCTGAGCCAATTAGCTTGTCTAAAGCGTTATGTCTTCCTACATCTTCCTGTAAAAAGATAAGATCTCCTTCGGCAGAAAAAAGACCGGAAGCATGGATACCTCCTGTAGCAGCAAAATCGCTTTGAGCCATTCTTAATTTTTGAGGTAATTGATATAATACATCCAAAGAAAGATATAACCTTTGTTTTTTTAAAGTACTAAATGAGCTAACGGTTTTTATAGATTCAATAGAACCTTTTCCACAAACTCCGCAACTGGAAGTTGTATAAAAATTTCGGTCTGATTGCATTAAATGAGGAACAAAGTCTTCTTTAAGTTCGACTTGTATGCAATTTTTCTTTTGCATTGTACATTCTGTTTGTAAATGTCTGACCTCTTTTACAACTTCATAAGATGAAATAATTCCTTCGGTAAATAAAAAACCTACTGCAAGTTCCGGATCATTACCAGGAGTTCGCATCGTTACAGAAATATTCTTTTGTATCCTTTGATTTTCTGGTCCGTATAGAATTCTTATTTCCAAAGGTTCTTCAACAGAAAGAATATCCGGTACTGTCGAACTTTTAAAACCAGTGACTTTTTTAATTAGAACTTCCTTAACGGAAACTAATTCCAGATTATTCATTTCCATGTAAGTTGATTATAAAAAGATCAGTAAATTTAAGAAAATAAATCATTAAAAAAGACACCTTATTTCTTATTAATCGAAGTCATTGGTAATTTCTGAAAATTTTATTTAACACATAGAAACATAGATTTTAGGCGCAAAAAAGAATGTGAAAAAGAAATTAATTTCTTTCACATAGCAAACTCTGTGCATTTTAAATAAGTGAAACGTCTTTTTTTAAAGTTCAAACCCTATGTTTCTATGTGTTAAAATTAATTATACACAACGGGTTATTTGAATACTATACGGAGAAATATCAGGAACTTTTTTTCTTTAAACATCTTCCTCTGGGTTCGTCACCTTCGTGAAGTACAATGTCAGAATGTAAAAACTGTGCAGCTTCTGCTGAATCTTTTACTTTAGTAGCACTGCGTTTCAGCATTTCTGATTCAAACTCGGTTAAAACACTTTCTCTTATTCCGGCTTTTCTCCATTGAGACAAAGGCCTGCAGCCTCTTGATATTCCGCGAGCCAGAGAGAGTGCGTCTAGTAACGCTTGATTTGCACCTTGTCCTTTAAATGGACTCATAGGATGAGCCGCATCTCCAATTAAAGTTACCTGACCGTTTTTATCTAATAATTCTGAGGTGAGTAATTCTCTGTCATAGACCGGATAACCGGAAATTTGAGTCTCAAGGGTTGCTGCTAAAATTTGAGGAATTGGATCGTGCCATTGCGTTCTTTGGCACGCTTCTTTCTTGAGCGCCTGAGGTCCTTGTGCGCTTAATGCTTTAGCTTCGTCTTCCGGCATCGGAAAACTAAGTTGCCACATTACTGAGTCGGATGTATAAGGCATTATATAGATTCGCTCATTGCCATTGGCGGTTTGAAACACAGTGGCTGAGTCTAATAAAGAACTATCAAGATCTTTAAGAGCATCTAAAGGGCAAATACCTAAGATTACAATACAATCCAGATAACGTAAAGGAGTAATATTGTCACCAATCAGTAATCTGCGTACTGAACTGCGAATACCATCGGCTCCAACAACGAGATCAGCCTTAGAAGTTTTAATTTCACCGTTAACCAGAAAGGTGAGATTAATACCGTCATCTCCGCCTTCTTTAATATCTATTAATTGATGTCCCCATTGTATTGCTTCATGTTCGCCAAGTTGTTTAAGCAAGGCTGAGCGCAATGATTGTCGTGCAATATGTATATTTGTACGTTTCGAAGCTGTTTTTGCATCTGATTGAATCCACTTTCTAATTCCCCATTCTCCAATCACTTTTCCTTCTGTAGTATGAACCAAATGTCTTGTTGAAATTACTCCATCTTCTAACGAAAAAATGCCCAAACCTTCGATTGCTTTACTGGCCTGTTGTAAAGTAAGTCCATAACCCTGAGATCGGGTATTGAAGTTGTTATCGCGCTCATAAAGAGTAAAAGGAATCCCGCGATGCAAACAAGCCACAGCCAGAGCCACACCACCAATACCGCCGCCAATGATAGCAACGTGTGGATAGTTTTCTTTATCTGATACAGGAGGGCAGGAAGAAGGCATTATACCAGATCCGGAACAATTAAGACAGGAGTTTAGGTGGCTCTTGGGACGAACAGGAGGTGTACCTTCGCCTTTAGCATTTTCAAATTGTTCTAACGCATTTTGGTAGAGTAGCCTTACTTTCTTGCTGAGTCTTTGACTTTTTTTGCCGCGTCCCAGACATTCGGGACAAAGAGTCCAGCTTGTTTCTTGATTTTCTACTTTTTTCATTTTACTTGATTTTCGCACTCTTCATATATGAAAAAACATAGATAATACATTGAAGCTAGGCTAATTCTAAAGGCTCTGCAAATTTAAGGCAAAAGTTTACCAGTTCAAAACTCCTTAAGAATTTATATAGAAAATCCCAGATACTAATTGTTCATTATATATTGAAAATGGATGAAATTGGACTAAATGGTTATAAAAGAAGGTTTTAAATAATTGTTTTACAATTTTTGATAAAAGTTAAGAAGTAGAAAAAACTATGAACTGATTTTTATAGATTTGTAGAATCTATATACTCCCAAAAAAAGTTGGGAAACAATTATAAATTCTCAAAACAATGAAATCTGTTACCTCAATATTTTTATTTTTCATTTTTATTTGTTCTACTTCTTATGCACAATTAAGCTCTGATCAAATATTTGAAAGCTTTAAACAAGGTGAACGAACAAACTGTTCATCGATTGCTTTAATTAAAGCTTCTTTAAATGTTTATGGATTAGATAACCTTTTTGTGACTGAAAAAATAAACGACAGCTTACAAAAAATAACACTGAAAAATAATGCCTCATTTAATCTTAAAAATGACGAAATAAACAAAGCTAAATTTTCTGCGGGTTTTGTATTTATTAAAGACAATTGTGAGAGCGAACAAATAACAGATTATGCAATATTAGCTTACGCAGTGATGGCAAAGTATAAGCAAATTATAGATAATCAGCCAACTTTTGATAAAGCATTAGAAGATTTAGAAGACGGTGAAGTATATACGCCAACAATTTATAAATATTTAGGATTTGAAAAAGGCAAACAAATAGAAAAGTTAAAACGACAATCAGGAAATGAATTTTGTGGAGTTGTTGCCTGGTCAACAGCACATGCCGTTTTTGTTTGTGAAGAGTTTATGGACTATTATGGTAATAAAAAAAGTATCTGGATAAAAAAATATCCGGGGCGTTTTAGAATAATTAAGTCACAAGAAGGGATAAAAAGTGGCTATAAAACTTCTGAAGTTTCTAAAGATACCCTTACTTATGATAGCGTGATAGAATGATACAATGCCATTGTTGAATTTTTTTCAAAAAAAAGAAATCAATAAAGTTGCAATTTAAGTTAATTTATATATTTTTGTTTCATTAACAACCCCACTACATTATGAAAATTAAGAGTCAGATTATTATACTAGGTATCCTTTTCTTCTTGACAACGGGAGCTATTTCAGCACAGGCAAAAAATGCTCCAAGAAGTATCATCAGCACAACAGCTTTAATCCGTAAATACCACGATCAAAAAGAGTTGAGCGGTATGCAAAAAGGAGAATTATTAGAATTATACATTGAGCGTATCAAAGTATTAGTAAAAACACTTCCTTATATTGCTTTGGTTACAAAACCAGGTGTAACTATGGCAGACTTAGGTATTCCGGACGATAGTGAGCACAAAAAAGTATTAGATACTCAGGCAGAAGGTACTACAACTTTCTTAGATACTACAGTAGATTTTCAAAGAAAAATGATGCCATATTCTGATAAAGGAAATTTAATTGCAGCAATTTTATTTTACGAAAGCACATTGAAATCATTACATGAATTCAATGATTTGAACTAATATCTAATAAAAATTATTGATAACATAAAAAGCCCATTTCGTAAGAAATGGGCTTTTTTGTTTATGAAGTGTTGTATTATTTTTGAATCATTATGTATTGTCATAGATGCCCTGCAGTGCGTCTCCGCAAAGATTACACACTAAAATTAGATGCACTGCTGTGCATCTCTACGTAAAAATTGTAAAAAACATCTAAATTTCTATTTCATTTCCCATTAATGGAACATTGCATTTAAAACCATATTGCTTCTGAATTTTAATGCGTAACTCATCGGCAGGGAGATTTTCGCCATGAACTAAAAAAACGCATTTAGGTGTATTTTTAAGAGCGGAAAGCCAGTTTAAGAGATCTTGTTGATCTCCATGAGCAGAGAGACCTTCAATTTGATGTATTTTGGCCCTTACATTATAGTAGTTTCCATATATTTTAATTTCGTCAGCTCCTTCCAGAAGTTTTCTTCCGCGCGTGCCTTCTGCCTGATAGCCAACAAAAATAACTGTAGTCTTTTCAATACCTATATAATGTTCAAAATACGATAATACCCGTCCGCCAGTCACCATGCCACTTGCGGCAATGACCACTTTGGGCTGGGGATTTGAGATAATACGCGTTGTTTCTTCAAAATCAGAGACAATGTCGAACATTTTATACATTTCATGACAATCATTAATGGAAAGTTTATGCCATTGCATATTTTCTAAAAATACATGTAATGCACTGGCTCCCATTGGAGTATCCAGTATGTAAGGAATATTTGGAATTCTGCCTTCTGTTTTGAGCTGCCATAACAAATACATTATCGATTGTGCTCTCTCTACGGCAAAGCCGGGAATAATTACTGTTCCTTTCTCTTTTATAGTAGAATTGATAAGTGTTTCCAATTCTTTTTTTACGTCTAAGTCAGGATGAAGATGGTTTCCGTAAGTACTTTCCAGAAAGATATAATCAGCCATCACAGGTTTTGTTGGCGGAAACATCAAAACATCGTCATCACGCCCTACATCGCCGGAGAAAACTAAGGTTTTGTTTTCGAGAGTTACTGTAATACTACAGGCACCAATGATATGTCCTGCATTTTCAAAAACAGCAGTGATGTCATCTGTGATAATTATTGGTGTATTGGGTTGTATGATTTTAAAAAAAGGAGTAACAGCCTCAGCTTGCTGTACGGTGTACAATGGTTCCGGGTCTGTATGTTTAGAATAAGACTCCTGGCTGGCTCTATTGGCTTCTTCTTCTTGAATTTTGGCACTATCTAAAAGAACTAATTTTGCTATAGATTTGGTTGGACCGGTGCAATATATTTTGCCTGTAAAACCCTGAGAAACCAGACGGGGCAGCCAGCCGCAATGATCTAAGTGACCGTGAGTAAGAAGGACGCAATCTATTGTAGAGGGTAAAATAGGTAAAGGATCCCAATTGAGTTCTCTAAGTGATTTAAGACCTTGAAAAAGACCGCAATCAACCAGTATTCTGTATCCGTTAGTTTCTATGAGGGTTTTCGAACCCGTTACAGTTCCTGCACCTCCTATAAATTTTATTTTCATTTTAAATATGTTTACAAAGTTGTGAAGCTTCTTTCAATATATTTTTAATGCGGGTATTGCTAAGTCCAATTTTATTAAGGCTTTGCGAATCATGAAGAAGATCTTTGACAAGTATCTGGTCCAGAATAAGCAGTTTTTCCTTTTCAATCATTGATAGCGTTGTAAGGCAGGTAATAGGGTAAAGGGCACCTTTGTCTATTTTGTCTTTGAGGTTGTTATTCTGCGGATAATCCCAGCTTAAAAGAGAGATTCCGCTGCAATTGCCAAAATCCTGCGCATCTTTTGTAAAACGATTGTTGGTTACAATAATGCAGGAATTAATACTTTCGTTATTAGAAAAAATGATGTGCTGCCTTGCTTTAAGGTCATTAAAACGAGAAAGGATATACATTGGGACTTTTACATCTGTCGAAGCTTCTCTGCTGCCATGAAATTTACATTCGACCATAGCTATCATATTGTTCTTTATGATTGCTATGTCTACTTCATGCGATACACACTTTCCCTGCAGCGTTAGATTTGTTTTTGTTCTAAATCCATCAGCTTCATATAATCTCGAAATGAACTTTTCAAAGAAAAATCCTGCCGGACCAAGCATTTGTAAAGCAAGTCTAATGTTGTAACGTGCTGCATGCCCTTTTGATGCTTTTTTCAAAAAATCAAAAGCCAGCTTGTATATTTCTTTTGTAGTTATACCATCATATATACGTTTTTCTATTTCTGCCAGAGAATCATTTATAAGATCAGCACTAGCTCCTGATTTTTCAAGAGAAAGTTTTAGTTTTTCTTTATCGAAAGGTACTTTGTGACCCGAGTGCTTCGTTATTTTCATAATAGACAATGAGTTTTACCAATTGATTTCGTATGATTTAAAAGAAAAATAGGTTATACCATCAAATAATATTCAATTATACTTGTTGTACTAATGATGTAAACTTTTTTTAATATTGGGGCACTGTATTTTGTTTAACCGGTATGCGGTAGGAATAGCATTTTATTTGGGAATGCTAAGTTTTAAAATTCCATTTTTGTAATAACGAATCTTATTTAGTTGAAATATCCTCAGGAAGTAAAGAAGAACAACTAAATGAATAATCTATTTATTGTACTAACAAATTTCGGAAAATGTTTTTGATAATTAATGTTTTATATACTTGAATTTATGAAATAGTGCAAAAACTAAAGTATTATTTCTCTTTAGTTCTGCTTTTTTGCCAAGGAAATCTTCCTTCAATTTCTACTTCAAGAGATAAACTTAAAAATGTTCTGATTAATACAATTACAGCTAAAGAAAGTACCCTATCCATTGTTGGTTCAGTAACTACGGTTCCAATAATATCACCAGCAACTAATATTTCTAATCCTAATAAAATAGCTTTACCAAGTTCTTGCCTCAATATTATATAAGAACGAGGAACTGTTCCTTGCAATGTGAAAATAAATTTAGACATTGCAAATAGTATCCCTATGATTATTGTAATGATACCGGCTATTTCTATTGCTTTTGCAACATATTCGATGTATAATTTTATTTCTTCCATTTTCCTGTAATTAGTGGGTTATTCTTTGTGATTTTTGTTGCGAAAAATATTTTAAAACCTAAAAGTCATCTTTTACTTTCTTGACTTTTTTCTGTAATTTTTTTTCAAATGACGGTGTTTCTAACTGCTTAATTACAGCTTCTATGAAAGCGAAAAAAGTTGTCCTTGTCTTTTCATGAGGTAGTAATTCTGGATTTTGCAGATAATTACTTAGAGTAATAGTGTAATCGTATGTTTCTAAAAATTCGGTACGTCCTTCCTCTAATATGAAAGCGACTTTGCTGTTTTTCAAAATGACATTTTCGTATAGCTCTTTAAAAGATTTGAATTGTCCGGTAACAGAAAAAATAATGACCAGATTGTTTTTGCTCAATAAGTCATTTATTGATGTTTCGTGAGCAACGGCGCATATAGGGATTTCTAATAGGTTTCTAAGTTTATATTCAAAATACTGACCGGCAATAAACGAAGGGCCATAACCAAACAAAATGATTTTTTCGAATTTTTGAAGATATGCAGCGAAGTGCTCAATGATTTCAGAATTGAAGTTATCTAGAAATTTATTTAAGCGTTCATTTTCATTAGGGATTACAGTAAAGGCATTTCCACTAATAAAAGCTAGATATTCTTTATAGTTTTTGAATCCCAGCTTCTGCACAAATTTTGAAATTTTAGAAGGTGAGCAACCGCAAATTGAGGCAGCATCTATAATAGATAGTGTGTTGTTTTGTTTTATTTCTTTGATCAGAATGGAATAAATATTTTTTTCCAGAGAGTTGAGTAGATCTTTATTTACAACATACATTGCCTTACTGATTTTTAGTAAAAATATTATATTTTATTTAAAATAGACACTCTTTCTGTTTTTTTGTCAGTTTGTTTAAAATCATTTTATGCAAATAAAATGCATTTGTTGTATATAAACGACTTTTATTTTCCATTTAAATTTATGCTTGTTTTTTGTTTTAACAGCTGTTGTTTTTTTCTTATATACAGTTTATGTGTGAGTAATCAGCTTATAACTTGGGTATTTAGGATTAGTGTCTTTCATTAGTGCTTAATTGTTTTACTTTATTTTCCATTATTTTATGTTAAATTAAAATTTAAGGAAAATAATTACTCAAATTGAATTAATTTTCCTACGTTTGTTATTAGGTAAGTAATTTAATACAAAATTATTTATGAGGTAACAAACTTAAATAATACAAATTAGAAATAAAATGAAGGCGGATTTTAATCAGGAAAGTTTAAATATTATGAAAGAAAACAAGACGATTTTAAATGATTTAGAGAAGATGCTAAAGCAAGATCAGATAAATATCAATTCTGATGATTTATATGAAGCATCGGCAGACAGATATAAAAAATATGCTAAAGCAAAGAAAGTTCTGGATGTTCCGGCTCCAATTGCGATTGTTTATCCTGAATCTGCAGAGCAGGTTTCAGAAATCCTGAGATATTGTAATGCTTACGGAATTAATGTTATTCCAAGAAGTGGAAGAACTGCAACTGAAGGAGGTTTAGAAAACTGGAAAGAACAGACTTTAATTGTTGATGGAAAAAATCTAAGCGATATTATAAAAATAGATCCTTACAATCTTCAGGCTACAGCACAATCAGGTGTTACTTTACAACAGCTAGAGGATGAAGTTAGAAAACATAATCTAACAACAGGACATTCTCCTCAGTCTAAACCTGTTGCACAAATGGGAGGTTTAGTATCTACCCGTAGTATTGGGCAATTCTCAACTTTATACGGTGGTATAGAAGA
This sequence comes from uncultured Flavobacterium sp., assembly GCF_963422545.1. Lineage (NCBI taxonomy): Bacteria > Pseudomonadati > Bacteroidota > Flavobacteriia > Flavobacteriales > Flavobacteriaceae > Flavobacterium > uncultured Flavobacterium sp. Next base: position 58,237 of record NZ_OY730241.1, on the reverse strand, counting down.
TATGGTTGTAGGATTAGAATGTGTTTTTCCTGATGGACATATTTCACGTATAAAAAATGTACCAAGAAGAGCAGGAGGACCTGATATTAGACACATTGCCATTGGTAACGAAGGAGCTTTATGTTACATCACAGAAGTTACCGTTAAACTCTATCGATATTTTCCTGAAAACAATCGCTTTTTTGGGTATTTACTTAAAGATGTCGACACAGGAGTTAAAGTTTTAAGAGAAGTAATGGCAAACGGATACAGACCTTCTGTAGCAAGAGTATATTCTGAAGAAGATGCGGCTCAGCATTTTAGTCATTTTCATAAAGGGCAGTGTATTTTAATTTTTATGGCAGAAGGAAACCAAAATATGGTAAAAGCTACTGCTGCCGGAATAGAAGAAGCTGTAGAAAAGTATAAAGAAGGAATTACGGAAAAAGTTGATTCTGACTTGATCGCAGGCTGGTTTAATCATCTTAACTGGACTCAGCAGAGAATAGAGGAAGAAATTAAAGATATGGTTACTAAAAACTCTCACGATGGGTTTACAACAGAAATATCTGCTGATTGGGAAAATGTAACAAAGATTTATTACAACGTAATCGAAAGAATCCGAAATGAATTTCCAAGAAGTAAAGATATTACTATGCTTGGCGGGCATTCCTCTCACAGTTATATCAACGGTACCAATATGTATTTTGTATATAACTACAATATCAATTGTGAGCCACAAGATGAAATGCGTCTTTATCATCACCCGATACAAACTATTATTGTAGAAGAAACCCTGAAACTTGGTGGTTCTATGTGTCATCATCACGGGATTGGTAAATACAGAAATGAGTGGACAAAAGAGGAACACGGAAGTGCTTACTATATGCTTGAGAAACTAAAAGAAGTTTTTGATCCTAACGGAATCATGAATTTCGGAACAATTTTCCCTCAGGTTGAAGGCGAAAAATATCAAAAATAACAGCTATTTAAAACTAAGCGTATGAAAAGATATATTCAATTTATCCTCATAGTATTGGCTGCCGGAGCAATTTATCCACTGATTTATTTAAGGACAAATTATCAGGAAACCATTTTGTCTGTTTTTAAAATTGGTTTAGATGATCTTAATATAATCTATACCGTATTGGGCTTTATATTCATATTAGGGTATTTCCCGAGTGGTATATTAAGTGATAAATTTTCTGCAAAATATCTACTGGTTTTTTCTTTGTTAGGTACAGCAGTCGGCGGATTTTGGTTTGCTCAGATTCCTGAATATACTTCAGTTATAGGTATATTTTGTTTATGGGGAGTTTTCTCTGTATTTACGTTCTGGGGAGCACACATGAAGCTGGTCAAGTTATTGTCTACTCCGGAAGATGAGGGACGTTTCTTTGGGTTTCTTGATGGTGGAAGAGGTATTGTAGAAGCTATATTAGCGAGTGTAGCGTTGCTTATTTTTTCACATGTTTTAGAAAAAGGAGAAACGCTGGAAAATAAAACTGAGGCACTAAAATATGTTATTTATATGTATTCTAGCGTGTTACTTGTTGTTGGAATTCTCATCGCTTTGTTTGTGGAAAAGGAAGTAGTTAAATCAGATAAAAATGAATTAACAGTCGTAAAAGACACGCAAGAAGAAGAAAAAGGCTTTGATTTTAAAGACGTGAATTCTGTTATCAAAAACAAGTTTGTGTATCTCATGGGAGCCATTATTTTTTGTTCCTACGCAGTAACTTGGGTAGTGTATTATTACGGTGGTTTTATGGAAAAAAACCTTAAAATCACTCCCGTTACGGTAAATACTATTATGGTAATTGTATTATGGATGAGACCTATTGGTGGAATCTTAGGCGGTTTTTTAGCAGATAAATTTGGAAAGAGTCTAACACTGGTTTCTGCTTTATGCGGAGCTGTTCTTACTTTATTCGGAGTTGCTTTACTTCCGGCAGAAACAACAAGTTTTAATATCTATTACATTTTAATAATACTAGGAGGAACATTTGTTTATGCCATTCGTGGTACGTATTGGTCATTATTGGGAGACAGTAGGATAGATAATAAAATAATGGGAACTGCGGTAGGTTTTATTTCTCTTTTAGGATACTTGCCGGACATTTTTATACCGTATTTCAGTACAGTGGTTTTTAACAAATTTGGTGCAGAAGGAGGATACAACGCCTACTTTATAATAAGCGCAATCCTTGGAATAGCGGCAGTTTGCTTTGTGACTATTTTTAAACAACAAACTCAAAAAAAATAAATTAAAACAATAAAAAAATATATAAAATGAATATCACAGACTTTAATATGGGTTATTTTTCTCTTAAAGGAAAAAACGCAATTGTAACAGGAGGAAATACAGGATTAGGACAGGCTTTTTCTTTAGCTTTAGCAAAAGCTGGCGCTAATATTTTTATGCCAAATATTATGCCGGACGATGCTGATTTCAATCGATTGATAGAGAATGAAGGCGGGAAAGCGGTGTATATGGAAGCAGATATTACCAAAGACGGAATACCAAAAAAAATTGTAGAAGAATGTGTAGAAAAATTAGGATCAGTAGACATCTTAGTTAACTGTGCGGGAATTTGCTTAATTGCTGACGTTTTGAATTTTGGAAGAAAAGAGTGGGACCCGATGGTAAGCATCAATTTAACGGCTGCTTTTGAAATGTCGGCTGAAGTTACTAAGTTTTTTATTCCTCAAAAAAGTGGAAAAATCATTAATATTTGCTCCCTGTTTTCTTTCTTAGGCGGACAATGGTCTCCGGCGTATGCTGCTACTAAACACGGATTAGCAGGTTTAACTAAAGCATATTGTGATGAATTAGCACAATACAATGTGCAGGTTAACGGAATTGCTCCCGGTTATTTTAAAACAAAAGTGGCTCAGGCATCTATAGAAAACCCGGAACGTAACAAATGGATTGTAGATCATACTCCTGAAGGTCGTTGGGGAGATGTGGCCGATTTAATGGGAACTACGGTATTCCTGGCAAGTCAGGCTTCTCACTTTGTAAACGGACATATTTTATCCGTTGATGGCGGATTTTTAACGAGATAAAACGAATTGTTATGAACGAGCAATATTTTATTTCAATCGATAACGGGTCTCAAAGTACAAAAGTATATATCATTAACTCAAAAGGTGAGATAATACATTCTGAAATTGAGCCTCTTAAACCTATGATGTTTAGGAAAACCGGATATGTAGAGCATCCTGATGATGATTTGTGGGATAGTATAAAAGTAGCTCTGATCAGGTTAATGAAAAACTTTAAAGGTGATGTAAACCTTATAAAAGGGGTAGGACTTTGTACGATTCGTTGTTGCAGGGTATTCATGAAAAAGGACGGTAATTTGGCTGCTCCCGTAATGAGTTGGATGGATGTAAGAGCGTATGAAACTTTTGAAGATTCAGAAGAAATTGCATACACGTGTCCTACAACGGGATATATCACGCATCGTCTTACAGGAGAATTAAAAGATACGGCGGCGAATGCTTTTCAGTGGCAATTTCCTGTCGATATGGAAACCTGGAACTGGTCTGAAGATAAAGCTGTGCTTGACAATTTTAAAATTCCAAATGAGAAATTGCTAAAATTACAAATGCCCGGAACTGTTTTAGGAACTGTAATCAAAGCTGCTGCTCAGGAAACCGGTTTGCCGGAAGGATTACCTGTAGTAGCCACAGCAAATGATAAAGCGGTGGAAGCCTTGGGAGCAGGATTAATAGATTCATCCAGAGGATTATTTTCTTTAGGAACGTACATCACATCTATGGTTGTGGGGAACGAAAACAGGCCTGCTCATGATAATTACTTTACCAACTTATCCTGTATACCAAATCGTTATTTATTCGAAAGTGGTGGAGTAAGAAGAGGAATGTGGTTGATTTCATGGTTTAGGGATCTTATTGGTGAAGAATTAAATATCAAAGCAAAAGAAAAAGGAGTTTCACCGGAACAAATTTTAGAAGAAGAAGCTTTGAAAGTTCCTATAGGATCAGACGGTTTAATGATCGTTCCGGATTGGCTCGCGCCGGCATATCAGTCCTACCGAAAAGGTGTGATGATTGGTTTTAATGGACAACAAGGTCGCGGGCATATTTATCGTGCCATTTTAGAAGGAATTGCATTTACACTGAACAATCATTATCAGTTAATGAATGAAACGTTAGGTCATAATCCTGAAAAAATTATCATATCAGGCGGAGGTGCTAATAGTAATTTATTTATGCAGATTTTTGCAGACATAAGCGGAACTCCTGTTATTCGAAATGAAATGAGCGGTTCGGCTGCTTTAGGAGCTGCGATTTGTACAGCAGTTGCAACAGGATGTTACTCTGATTTTGAAACTGCAGTGAAACTGATGGTAAAAGAAAAAGATGAGTTTCTCCCTAATTTAGAAACTCATAAAAAGTATAAACAAATCAATGATAAAGTTTATCATAAATTGCCTCTGTTATTAGAAAACGTATTAAAAGAAATGCAGAGTTTAGAAGTAGAATAAATCTTCAGTTTTCTTTCCTTTATTAAAAATGGCCTTCTATAGTCAGATTAGGAGGCTATTCTTTACCTCAAGCATAAAATCAGTTTTGCAATAAAAATAAGGCATGATGTACCATTGTATATTCTATGCTTTCATATTGTATGCTCTTGATTGAAGCTTGAAACTAATCTGGATTATATAATTTAATTAATATAAAAATTATGCAACATAGCCATTGTAGATTACTTTTAATTTTAGTCATATTATTGATAAGTAATTTTGTTTATTCTCAAGCAGCAGATATTGATGTCAAAGCAGATACTCTGGTAACAGATTCTGAAAAACCTAGGATTCAGATAAACGGAGCTTTTAGAGTGCATTATAAAGATGAGTTTTATAATAAAACAAGAAAAAGAGAAGGAGGTGAGTTCGGTTTCGACTTGTTTGGTCTTGTCGTAAATGCCTCGTACAAAAAGTTTAAAGTATTTGCTGATATGAGATTTATGCCACCTTCATCTGGAGGAACAATGCCAAAAGAAGGCTGGATTGGTTATGATTTTCAAAATGGAGATGATATTCAGGTAGGTTTAGTACAGAGTCCCTTTGGTAACCTGGATTATAATTCATATAGTTGGTTTTTAGGGATAGGATATGCACTTGGATTTGAAGGGAAATACAGTATGGGGATAAAGTATCATCATAAAGGGAAGACCTGGGATTGGCAGGCAGCTTTTATGAAAAATGCAATGGAAACCTTCACAAACAATCCTGCTTTAAGACAAAATCAATGGTCTGCAAGTGTGGTGGGAGACAATAAAGAGATTAATCAACTTTCAGGACAACTTGTATATAAAGTGAAAACCGATAATTTTTCGCATAAAATAGGAGTTTCAGGACAAGTTGGACAACTTTATAACTTTGTAGAAGATAAAATGGGAAGTCGAAATGCATTTGCCTTGCATTACCACATGGACTATAAAAATCTGGGAATAAAAGCGGAAGTTTATAAATATGAATTTAACCCAAAAGGAATTAATTCACAATATGTAGATATGGCATCTTTTGGTTATACCTATCAAGTTGTTTCAAAAGCAGATGTTTATGCCTTATCAGCTAAATATAGTATTCCTTTTAAAGGTAAATCGCTAAACGAAATAGCATTTTACAGTGAATATGGATATTTAGGAAAAAAGTATGATCTTAATGCATCACATATGATTACAAACGGGGCTTTGATAAGAATATTAGATGGAATATATACTTACGTAGAATATGTTGCCGGATATAATCATCCATATGTAGGTAGTAATCAAGCCAGTTTATATAACGATTATGATAATAAATGGCATGCACGCCTTCAATGCAACATAGGATATTATTTCTAAGAAGCATTAAATGTTATTGAAATGAAAATAAAATGATATTACTATTAGCCCAATGGGTTAATAGTAATATAATTTTAGCATAAAAAGTTTATACTTTTCAGTATAAACTTTTTATATAAATTGTAAAAACGATTTCTTAATTCGTTCCGGCAGCACTTTTGTCTATCAAAAATAATAATTCTCCGGAAACTGGTTTAATCAACTGCATTGGGTAAGTTTCAGGATTGTATGTTCCGGTTGTTACTTCTTTTAGTGCAGGTGCTTTTTTCTCTCCAAAAGCAACTACGATGATTTTTTCGGCATTGTTTATTAATGGCGCTGTAAGTGTAATACGGTGCATTTTTTGAGGTTCCAGATAATAGGCAGAAACCCATTTTTTTTGTTCCTTTAATACTGTCTGACCAGGAAAAAGTGAAGCTGTATGTCCGTCATCGCCCATTCCTAATAAGATAAGATCAAATTTTCCGTCATCTCCCAGGATTTTTCTAATAGACTGTTCGTAGGTAATTGCATAATCTTCTGGTGTAACACCATCTTTATACATTTCGAATATATTAGTTTTCGGAATAGGAACATGGCTTAGTAATGCACCATAAGACATTTTTGCATTGCTAAGGTCATCATTAAGAGGTACCCAGCGTTCGTCTCCCCAGAAAATAAAAACTTTACTCCAGTCTATTTTAGTTTTGTAAGCATCAGAAGCCAATAATTTGTAAATCCCGGCAGGAGATGAACCTCCTGTAAGTACGGCTGTAAATTTGCCTTTTTCAGCGATTGCTTTCTGTGCCGATTGTACAAAAAGATCTGCGGCCGTGATATTAATTTCTTCTGTATTATTGTATATCTGTATCATTTAAAAACTTCTTCTATTGTATTATTTTGTGTATTCGGAATCCAGGCATGCCCTTGACGTGCCAATAATTCATCAGCTTCATCAGGTCCCCAGCTTCCCGCTTTATAATTTGGGAAATTGGATGGTGCCGTAGTTTTCCATACTTGCTGAATGGTGTCAATAGCATCCCATGCTTGTTCTACCTGATCCCAGCGCATAAATAGGGTAGGATCTCCTGCTAAAGCATCGGCAATAAGTGTTTCATAAGCTTCTGGTGACATTGTAGAGCAGGCAAAATAATCAAATATCATTTCTGCCGGTCTCAAAGAAAGTGACAGACCAGGTTTTTTGGTCATAAACTGTAGTTTGATATCCATTGCAGGCTGAATATTGATAATCAATCTGTTTGGTGTCATACCTTCTTTTCCGTAAGAAAATGCAGAATGCGGAACTGGTTTAAACTGTATGATAATAGAAGACTGTTTTTCTTCCATTCTTTTTCCTGTACGCAGATAAAACGGAATTCCCTGCCATCTCCAGTTATCCAGATAAATTTTCATTGCCACGTATGTTTCTGTATTAGAATCCGGAGCAATTCCTTTATCCTGACGATATCCGGGAACTGGATTTCCTTTTATTGAACCTGCATCGTATTGACCTCTTACAACATAGTGATCGACTTCATCCGGTTTGATGCGACGAATAGATTTTAATACATCTGCTTTACGGTTTCGGATATCATCTGCTTCCAATGAAGCCGGCGCTTCCATAGCGGTCATACATAAAATTTGAAGCAGATGGTTCTGAATCATATCTTTTAAAGCACCAACGCCTTCATAAAATCCGCCGCGTTCTTCAACACCAACTTCTTCGGATACTGTAATTTGAACAAAATCAATAAAATTACGGCTCCATAAAGGCTCAAACATTGAATTTCCAAATCGGAAAGCAAGGATGTTCTGAACCGTTTCTTTACCTAAATAATGATCGATTCTGTAAATTTGTTCTTCTTTGAAAGTCTGCGAAAGCATTACATTAAGCTCAATTGCAGAAGTTTTATCGTAACCAAAAGGTTTTTCAATAATAATACGATCTTGCTTTGGATTTGCAGCAAGGCCAATTTTCTTAATATTACTCGAGATTGTAGTTATGAAAGAAGGAGTAATAGAAAGGTAAAAAAGACGATTGGCACGTTCTCCAAAGGTTAAATCGATATCATTTATTTTATCATTTAATCGTTGATAAGATTCTTCTTTGTCAATATCAAGACTATGATAAGTTATGTGAGAAAGAAATTTTTGGGTTTCCGGGTCAGAAAGCCCCTTTTTTCTTGAAAAAGTATTTAAATTTTCTAAGACGTAGCTGCGAAATTCTTCATCGCTTTTTTCAGCTCTTCCAAGTGCGATAATCTGAAACTTCTCTGACATACGGCCATCAAGGTACAGATTTTGAAATGCGGGAAAGAGCTTTCTCTTTGCCAGGTCTCCGGTTCCTCCAAAAATCACAATGACTGTTGGATTTATATTTTTGAACTTACTCATTTGTGTGTTGTGTTGCTTAAAGTTCTTTATTCAGACCATTGTGTGTGGAAAACTCCAGTGGTATCAATACGCTCGTAGGTATGTGCTCCAAAATAATCACGCTGTGCCTGAATTAGATTTGTTGGGAGACTTTCAGATCTGTAGGCATCAAAATAAGCCAGTGAATTCATCAATCCTGCCACAGGTAATCCTTGTTGAACAGCAAATTGAACAGCAGTTCTCATTCCTGCTTGATTCTCTGTTAATTTTGAAGCGATTCCAGAATCCAAAAGTAAATTTGGTAAATCTGATTTTGTAACAAATGCTTTTCTGAAATCTTCTAAAATAGTAGCACGAATAATACAGCCTCCGCGCCATATTTTGGCAACAGTTTCTAAATTTAATCCGTAATTATATTCTTTAGAAGCAGTATGAAGTTGTGCTAATCCTTGAGCATAAGTTACTACAATAGAAAAGTATAATGCCGATTTTAATGCAGCAATTGCTTCGCTTGTATTTACATTAGTTTCTGTAGTGTTCCAAACTAATTTTTTAGCAGCTTCAATTCTTTCAGGTTTGGTTTTAGACATATCACGCATAAATACAGCAGCATCGATAGTTGGAACCGGCACTTGTAAATCCATTGCGTTTTGAGAAGTCCATTTTCCAGTTCCTTTAGATTTTGCCCAATCTGAAATTTTATTGATTAAAAGACTTCCGTCTTCATCTTTTTGTTTTAGAATTTTTCCGGTAATTTCAATCAAATAAGATCTAAGATCATCCGTTTGGTTCCACTCTTCAAAAGTTTTCTGAATCGTATTTTCATCCAGATTATAACCTCTTTTCATCAGGTCATAAATCTCAGAGATTAGCTGCATGATTCCGTACTCAATTCCGTTGTGAACCATTTTTACATAGTTACCGGCAGAACCGTTTCCTAAATATTCTACACAAGGTTCTCCATCTACTTTTGCAGCAATAGCTTCAAAAATAGGGCGAAGTCTTTCGTATGCTTTCTGATCTCCACCAGGCATCATAGCAGGACCGAATCTTGCGCCTTTTTCACCTCCGGAAATTCCCATTCCAAAGAAATGAATTCCCTTAGCAGATAATTCGAGAAATCTTCTGTCTGTATCGGTGAAATAAGTATTACCACCATCAATTATAATATCTCCCTGGTCCAGGTGAGGAAGTAAACTTGCTATTGCGCTATCAACAGGTTTTCCGGCAGGAACCAATAACATAATAGCTCTTGGTTTTTGTATAAGCTCCACAAAATGCTTAACATCTGTAGTAGCTTCAATTGTATGGTCAGGATCTGCTTCCTGTTGAAGAGAATTGACTTTTTCAGTATCTAAATCTAAACCTGCTGCTGCAAATTTATGGCTCGCAATATTCAAAAGTAAGTTACGACCCATTACACCGAGTCCTACAATTCCAAAATCGAATTTGTTCATAGTTTTCAATTAACTAAAATTATTAGAAAAATGCTTTTTCCGAAAAAAAAGTAAGAGAAAAAACGGTAATGCTTTTTTACTCAGTTTTTTGCAGAAAAATTAAGTTTGTTTTAATCTTACATTTTAAGATCTACTGTGCTAAGTTAAAGAAAAATGATGAAACATTATAGGATTAATAGTTCTCATTAAAGCGCTATTAGGATACTTTTTTGTGTGATAAAATAAAATATACGGTTCGAAGTCCTTAGCAAATACAAACAAAAAACTCCATTCGCCACAGCGAATGGAGTTTTTTTGATTGATATGTATCAATATTGTTTAAACAGATAATTCAAACAGACTTACTGCTGCATTATGATAATGTTCAGGTAATTCGCTTGTGTTTTTTAGTTCAAATAAACCTAAAAAATTGAAGCCCAGTTTCTGATAATGATTAATCAAACCTAGATTTTTACCTACAGTATCTAATCGGATAAAATTTTTGTTGTTTTCTTTAGCGTATTCTTTAGCCCATTTTACTATAATACCAACTAAGTTTTGACCTCTAAAGGATGGATTAGTAGCTATACGGTGAATGTATATGGAAGAGTTATTGTCTTTATCTTCCCAAATTTGCGGATCGCTATAAGTTAATGTCCAGATACAGGCTATTTCATTATCAATAATAATTTTCCACTGGCGCTTATCTTTAATGTCAGTTTCAAGAAGATTTTGATTAAATATTGGCCAGATCGTAGCTGATTTCATTTTTTGATATTGTCTGGCTACTTCGTAGAGTTCTGACATTTTTTCAATATCGGCTGTTGTACAATTTGTGATCTCCATTGTTATAAAATTTATTTTAAAGAGTATTTTTAATATAAGATGCTAAGTCTTTTTCTACAGTATTAGTACTTTTTTCAAGTTCTTGTATAATTCTTTTTCGTTCTATTTCTGATTTGTTCTGACTAAGTTTTTTTTGCCCTTGCAAATCAGATACTTCAAGTTCAAAAGCAACAATGCCTCTTATCATTCCTTTTTTAAACTTATCAGAAAGAGTATTCCATTGTTTCATATAATCTTTTTCGTAGAATTGAATCATCTGTTCCAAGGCTTTAATTTTAGAATCTTCATCTGTTATGATTTTTGCTTTTCCGTAAGCATGCACCGTGATGTAATCCCACGTAGGAACGCTTTGTTGCTGATCGTAATGAGAAGGAGAAATATAAGCATGCGGTTCAGAAAAGATTACTAAAGAGGTATTTGCTTCTATATATTTAGTTTGTTCATTAACTGCTGCAAAATGGGCACTTAATATTAATTTACCTGAGCGTTCATTAATTATAAAAGGCAGTTGTGTGGCAATAGGAACATTGTCTTTGTTTGTAATTATTGTTGCAAAACTGTATTGTTTCATAAAAGCAATTTTAGCAGCTTCGCTTTCGAATTCAAACATATTAGGTATAAACATATAATACTATTTTAGGATTAATTGTAATTTTTTGCTTGTTCTATTTATTTTGAAAAGTTCTTAGTTCCTGCAACGCAAAGCACGACGCCTGCAGTTACTCCTAACATGTCGATACTCACTTTTTCGTGGAGTAATGTTGAAGCTAATGCTAAGCCAAAAAGTGGTTGAAGTAATTGCAGCTGTCCTACAGTTGCAATTCCTCCCTGAGCCAGCCCACGATACCAGAATATAAAACCAATGAACATACTAAATAGAGAGACATAGGCTAAACTTATCCACGCAGTTACTTTAATTCCTGAAAACGATTCCGGTTGAAGAAAAAAACTTAGAGGAATCATAAGAGGCAGAGACAATACAAGTGCCCAGGAAATTACCTGCCATCCTCCTAATGTTTTTGAAAGTTTTGCGCCCTCGGCATAGCCAAGTCCACATAAAACAACTGACAATAACATGAAGAGATCACCAATTGGCGAAGCTGTGAGACCTTGAGAAACGGCATACCCAATTACTAAAAGACTTCCAATAATAGAGAAAAACCAAAATATTCGAGGCGGACGTTCTCCTCCTCGGATGATGCCAAATATAGCGGTGCATAATGGCAGAATTCCTATAAAAACAATAGAGTGTGCAGAAGTAATATATTGTAATGCCAGAGCGGATAGCAGCGGAAAACCTATTACTACACCTGATGAAACAATTAATAAAGGAATTATTTGTTTTTGTGTTGGTCGTTTTTCTTTAGAAAGCAATAAAAGACAAAGTGCAAGTAAACCGGCTATAGTTGCCCGTGCAACTGTTAAAAACTGAGGATTAAAATCTGCAACAGCAATTCTGGTTGCCGGTAAAGATCCACTAAATATAACTACACCTATAAAGCCGTTTATCCAGCCGTCTGATGTTTTTTCTACAGAATCATTAATGTTTGTGTTTTTCATCTTTCAGATTAATGTCTGAACAAAATTAGGAAGGAATAAAAATTAAGCACAGTATCAATTTTGTATATTTGGATGGATACAGTTTGAATTGTAAAAATGAGTACAACCTTTAAATACATTGAAATAGCAAATGGAATTGCATTTCAAATTAAAAATGGAGTTTTAAAAACAGGCGATAAATTACCGTCTGTAAGAACGCTATGTCAGGATCATGGCATTAGTATGAATACGGCAAAACGGGTTTTTTGGGAATTGGAAGCACAATCTTTAGTAGAATCAAAACCGCAATCCGGATTTTTTGTAAGCAAGACAACGTATTTAAATTTGCCTCTATCCGAAGTGAGCAGCCCTTCTTTAATGACAAATGATAATGAACCTGATGAATTAATTACCAAAGTTTATTCAAATATGGGACGTAAAGATCTTACGATGTTTTCTATTGGTATTCCTTCGGGAGATTTATTGCCGGTAGCTAAATTAAAAAAAGAGATTATTTATGCTACACGGGAACTAAATGAGGGAGGTACTGAATTTGAACCATTGCAAGGTAATGTTAAGTTAAGACGAATGGTTGCTGTAAGATCTCTGGCTTGGGGAGGTAATTTACATGAAGATGATCTAATCACGACAAGCGGAGGAATGAATGCTTTATCATTTTGTTTGATGGCTTTAGGAAAACCGGGAGATACTATTGCAATAGAAAGTCCTTGTTATCCGGGTATTTTGCAACTTGCTATTAGTTTAGGGTTAAAAGTATTAGAATTACCAACGCATCCAATGAAAGGAATTGAGATAGACGTGCTAAAAGCAGTGGTTTCAAAAATCAATCTTTGTTTGTTGATTCCAAATTTTAATACACCTTTAGGAAGTTGTATGTCTGATGAAAATAAAAAAGAAGTGGTGCAAATCCTGTCAAAGAATAACATTCCTCTAATTGAAGATGATATCTACGGCGATTTGTATTTTGGTTCACAACGTCCAAAATGTTGTAAATCTTTTGATACCGATGGAAATGTTTTATGGTGTAGTTCAGTTTCAAAGACTTTAGCACCGGGATTTCGTGTTGGTTGGGTTGCTCCGGGAAAATACAAAGAAAAATTACTGAAATTAAAACTAGTTCATTCCATATCTTCAACCTCTATTATTCAGGAAGCTGTTGGTAATTTCTTAAAATCAGGAAGATATGAGAACCACCTGAACCATCTTCGCCGTACTTTAAAACATAACTATCAAAATTATGTTCAGGCAATAGCTGAATATTTTCCAGAAGGAACCAAAACAAGCCGACCACAGGGAGGACTTGCAATTTGGATCGAATTTAACAAAAACATTGACACTGCCCAATTGTATGATTTGGCTATAAAGCACGGTATTAGTATTTCTCCGGGTCGAATGTTTACTTTACAGAATCAGTTTGAAAACTGTATGAGGCTTAGTATTGGTTTACCATGGACTGATGAGCTTAGATTAAAACTTAAGCAACTTGGAGATTTAGCAAAAACAATTTCATAAATTATTATGTAATAGTTTTTTTGTTCTATCGCGAGAAAGATTACTTATCAAATATTTAAAATGGTCTGATTTAATTGAAATTATAGATTCACTTTCCTTTTAATAAATTGATACTAACTGTCGCTATATCCGCTTCCGGGAATCGTTTAAAAATTGATTTATCCGGAAATAATCCTGCTTCTGCGGCAACATTATTAAAGACATCTATCTCAACAATATATTGGTCAGAAAAACCATGAGTAGCATCATAAGCAGTTGCGGGAGTTTTACCTAGATTGCAGGCTGCAAGTTTTGGATTTATGGTATGTAATTCAATTAGAAGCAAACCAAATTTACGCACGTATGGTGACCATTTTAGTAAATGTTCCAGAAGATTATCTTCTACAAGATTGTTACTGATTCTTTTTCCTCGGTAAGCAAATGCACCGGTAGATTTACTGATTCTATCTTCATGAATGTGTTCCGGATATTTCCAAATTCGGTTGTGATCCAGAAAAGTCCTCACGTTAAGCAAATCTTTCAGATCAATATTATAATTTTCTTTCAAGTCATCCGAAAGTACATTTGGGCGTCCAATATCTCCCCAAATTACCTTTGCCCAAATATCTGCCTTTATAAGATTGGCTCTCGTTACTTTGAGTGCCGCCTGATTATAATCTGCGCCAACCAGAAATAACGGATACTCATCAAGCATTTTTCCTCGTAAGGTTTGCCTGTCGATTACTTCAAAAATGTGTTGCAGGAAAGCACCATTACCACAACCCATATCCAGAATTCCTTTTGGCTGTTCTTCAATTGGTAAATTAAAAAGGCTAACGATAATATCATCAACTACTTTAAAATAAGTGTCGTGAGCGCCGCCGCTTCCCCAAACATTCATTTCACGATCAACATGAATTTCGTTTTCGCCATCGGTTACCATTCTTAATGCGGTTGGATCACCAAAAATTAATTCTTCAATTTTAGCAAATGTTGGCAAATAAGAAACTGTAACGCCATAGGCACTGGCTCGCTTTGCAAAAAACAAACCTTCTTCGGTAAATTGATAATTGCCATTTTTTTCCAGAAACCATCCAAGATGCACAAAAAAGTCTAGTATTTTTTTAAAATTTTCAGGAGATTTATGAAACTCTTCCGGCTTGAACGAAGTTTCCATAAAATATTTGTGAAACATTCCTTTCATTGCCAGACGTACTATTGTAGGCCCAATTAAATAGCCTTCTATATGTTTTAAAATCTGATCCTGAATACTATTTGTCAAGGAATCATCAGAAGGTTTAATTCCGTAATTTTTTTTATATTTTTCAAAAATAACGTTGAGTTTTTCAAACGGAACATCTTCAAAGAGGCGAGGATGAAACTGGATCGAAAACTGAAGTAAATCAACAACATCTTCATAGAGATGAAACATCGAAAAAGCTATTTCTGTCTTTTCATTTACCGAAATCGTAATTTCCTGTGTATGGTTATCGACTTCGTAATCTAAAAAGCCCTGAGAAGCCAAAATCCTTAAGCCAACATTCAAATAACCTTCATTTGCTTTAAAAACAGTTACAAGTTCTGTTAGTTGTACTTGTTTTTTGTTCAGGATAAACTCTAAAACTGTTTTGTTTCTCAATGCTATTGCTACTGGCGCAACCGCTAAGCCGTCAAGATGTCTGAAAATGGAACCTCGGAGTTGTGTTTTATCGGTCATAATAAAAGAATGAAGGTTTGTTAAAAATAGTGATTTTTTTTCACTTTTTCAGTTAAGATGATATCAGTTTTTTCATATTTAAATACTAAGATTTATATGCAATTAATTATTACTGCGAATCAGGAAAGTCTACAATTTGTGCCTTTAGGCACTAAATATTGGTAGTCCTTCAGTTCCAAATTCGCCAGCGTGCCGTAGGTACGCAATGGTTATCATTTTGTTGCGTACCTACGGCACGCTAAATGCATCCTAAATTGATATTTTCTACCAATATTTAGTGCATAAAGGCACATTTCAATTCTTGATTAGCATTATTAACTATTTATAAAATAAGGCTCGACTTTAATTAAAAAGCCGAGCCTTGTTATTTCATGCACCCATTTTTTAGGATAGTGCTTATTATTGTAAAACTTGTGAGTCTATTTTAAGGCAACACCTGTTTTTAAAGATTTACTTTGAGATTCCAAACATCATTACCAGTTTATTATCAAGATAGAAATTTAATGTTTGTTCGGCTACATCAAAACGCAAATCTTTATTAGTTAAATAAGAAAGCATTTTTTGTTCGGTTTTAGTAACTTCTTTGTCCAGACAAGCTCTTTCGGTAGATCCTAAATTTCCAAATTGAATATGGTTATTATTGCTAACAGAGTATGTTCCGAAAAAGTTGTTGCAACCCGAGTTTCCATTAACTTTATTTCCATTACGATCAAATTTAATAAAAGCTGGTCCATAATCCTGTCCTACATTTTCGAGCATTATAAGTTTCCAGTTATTTTTTTCAATAAAACTCCAAACATCATTTTTAGTGGGGATGGAGAATTCCATAATAGTTTTATTTTTCAGGTTTTTAAATTGAACTATATTTTTCTTCTGTACAATTTTAAATTTCTTGTCTTTTATGACATCAAGAAAATCCTGTTCTAATTTCATGGTTTCCTTATCACAAGCCATTAGAGTACCAAAAGGCGAATTAATTTGGATTTGATCTTTCGAAGGAAGTTCAGTGTATTTTGCATTGAAGTTATTACATCCGCTTTTTCCAGTGATTGTTTGTGTATCTGAGTTAATCGTGATATAAACATTTCCTGTATTGATCTTTTTACCATTTAAATTAGTCAACACCATTTTAGTATTATAAATTCCTTTAACAGAAGTTACAGGAGTTTTAGAAATAATGCTTTTTAAGGTGTATTTATGAGAAGAAGCATCTGCCGGAATAATACCTTGTTTTTTAGTTTTAACAACCATAATTTCATATCGGTTTCCTTTTTCAAAATTAAAACCTTCTATATGATCGTAGAATAGCTGCCAATCTTTATCCTTACCATACTTTACCATTAAGCATTCCATAGGACCAACACCCGTGCACGGTACTTTGTTTTCTTTGACAAACATTTTTAAAGTTTCCTGTCCATACGATAGTGTTGATAATAGAAGCACCATAATAACACATACACTCTTAAATTTTTTCATTTTTTTCATTTTTTAATACCTCACATGAAGTATTTGATTATTCAATTGTCAGTTCGTTTGCATTAATTGTGCCATTCGAAAAAATATTTACTTTTTTGAGATAATTTTAACGTTATCAAAAAGTAAAATCGAGGCTTAAATCAGGTCGTAAATTTTCGGACGTAATACCTGAAAAATGCTGTTCTTTTTGCTATTAACGGGAGTTAAAGATAGTTGATATTTCTAACTTTACCTTATTAGTTTAGAAAAAATCCTACACAATAAGAAAAACGGCTATAAGTATTAACTGTCTTGTTTTTAGTTGTTTAAAGTTTTAGTAAAAGTTTAATTAACATTTTTTTTGCAAAAAGAACGATTAAAATTTTCGGGTTAAAATTTTTAATATATTTTTGTTCTATCAAACTAGTAGAGTTTAAGATGAAAATGCAACAAAAATTAACAACCATCAAGAATATTTCATTTTTGAACAGCCAAGAACCATTTGGCAGTTTATATGGTATGTGTCACTTTTAAAAACTCTCCAATCTCTAATTCATATAAAAATTTAATAAGATGCGGCCTTAATTTGAGGTTTGAAATCTTGTAAAGACCAATTCAAATAATAGTAATCCAAAATAGATAAAAATGAAAAAACGAATGTGTTGCAGGTAAAATAAAAACCATTTCTGCGGGAACAGAAATGGCGAAGCTTAAAGAAATTGTACATCTCTATAAGGAAAGCGAGAGCGGAGTAAATCTGTTTTCGGCTCGCCTTATTTATTAAACTAAAACAAAGTAATGAAAAAAAAATTAAATAGATTTATATGGTTATGTATTTTGTTGATTTCCATAGGGATTAAGGCTCAGGAAACCAAGCTGTTAATCCAGTCCAAACTCGAAGGAACAGTAATCGACGCTATTACAAAGGAGCCTGTTATTGGTGCTTCTGTAAATATAAAAGGCACTACACACGGGGTTTTAACAGATTTTGATGGGAAGTTTTATTTTCAAACAGGACAAAAGTTTCCTTATACGCTAGTAGCAAGTTTTCTGGGATATAAAAAAGCAGAAACTGTAGTTAGTCAAAATTCAGTTGTCATTAGTCTAGATCAGGAACAGAATCAGTTATCAGAAGTTGTAGTTACTGCACTGGGTATTTCAAAAGAAAAAAAATCTTTAGGATATACTACTCAGGCACTTAAAGGAAAGGAATTGTCGGATACAAAAGAAACGAACTTTCTGAATAGTCTTAGCGGTAAATTGGCGGGAGTACGTATTACCAATTCGCAGGGAGATATGGGATCTTCACGTATTATTATTCGTGGTGAAACCTCTATTGCCGGAAATAATCAGCCACTATTTGTGGTAGACGGAGTTCCGGTTGATAATTCGCAGTTGAACTTTGGAGGAGCTACCCGCGATTTCAAAAATGCTGTTTCGGATTTAAATCCTCAGGATATTGAAACATTAACTGTACTGAAAGGTCCGAATGCCGCAGCTCTTTACGGATCACGTGCTGCACATGGCGTTGTTCTTATCACTACAAAATCAGGAAAAAGTCAAAAAGGGTTAGGGATAAACTTTAGTTCAGGTATAACAATCTCTCAGGTTGCTACTTTGCCAAGCTTTCAAAATTCATTTGGACAAGGATCAAACGGAAAATTCAGCTATGTAGATGGTAAAGGTGGTGGTATTAATGATGGTGTTGATGAAAGTTGGGGACCTAAGTTAGACGGACGTCTTATCCCTCAATTTTACTCAAATGGTGTTGCAGTGCCTTTTGTAGCTCATCCTGATAATGTGAAGGACTTTTTTAATACTGGTCTTACTTATGATAATAGTATTTCTGTAGCCAAATCAGATGATAAATCAGATTTTCGTTTAGGAGTAAATAATCAAAAACAATTAGGAACAGTGCCTAATAGTGAAGTAAACAAAACAAACGTTACTGTTAATACTAATTATCAAATATCCAAAAATGTAAAAGTAGGGGTAACGGCTAACTATATTGTTACTGATGCTCCGGCGTTGCCGGGTGGTCCATCAGGTAACCGTGCTGCAGGTGTAATGCTCCAGTTTCTTTGGTTCGGACGTCAGGTTGATATCAATGAGCTTAGAAATAATAGAGATGTTAACTGGAACAACAGCTATTACAGCAATCCTTACTGGAATGCTTATTATAATACTACAAGTCAACAGCGTAACCGTTTAATAGGAGATATTCATTTGGATGCAAAACTTGCAGAAGGTCTTAATTTTAAATTCCGTACCGGTGTTGATTATTATAACGATCGCAGAAAATATGAGATTAAGTATGGTACAAATGGAACTCCTTTTGGCTCGTATGCTGAAGATGCTTATACTGTGAGCGAACAAAATACAGAAGGTATTTTTACTTATACTAAAAAACTGAATGATGATTTTAGTTTAGATGCTCTTGCCGGATTCAATGTTCGTACCCATAGTGATGCAAACAACTATCAAAAAGCACCACGTTTGGCTGTGCCTGATTTATATACATTGACCAATTCGAGAGATCCGTTAACTTCATCAAATTCATATTCAAGATTGAAAGTATATAGTGCTTATGCTTCAGCGCAATTTGGGTATAAAAATTATGCTTATTTGAATCTTACTGCCCGTAATGACTGGTCATCAACATTACCAAGCAATAATCGTTCTTATTTCTATCCGTCTGTTAATGGTAGTTTAGTTTTATCTGAAGCCCTGAATTTGAAAAGCAATACACTTGATTTCTTAAAAGTACGTGGTGGATGGTCTGAAGTTGGTAATGATGCAGATCCGTATCAATTGTCTACAGTTTACAATTTTCAAACTGCATTTGACGGAAATCCGATCCAAACCTCTTCACAAAGAAAACTTAATGAGAACCTGAAACCGGAAACAACACGATCTACCGAAGTAGGTTTAGAAGCTTCATTCTTGAAAAACAGACTGCATTTTGATGCTGCTTATTATAACACTAATAGTTTTGACCAGATTTTGGAGATAAAAACAACTACTGCAAGCGGTTATAATTCGCAATTAATCAATGCGGGTAAAATAAACAATCACGGTATAGAAATTCAATTGGATGGAAACCCTGTTCAAACCCAGGATTTCAAATGGAATGTAGCTGTAAATTATTCAAAGAATATCAGTAAAGTAGATGTTCTTGATTATGATAAACAGATTCAAAACTATACAATTGGTTCTTCTGGAGGTGTTGATGTATTAGCATCAGTAGGACAAGCTTACGGAGCGCTTTACGGAACAGCTTATTTGCGTGATGCAAACGGAAATATAGTAGTAGGCACGAATGGATTGCCAAAAGCAGATCCGCAAAAGAAAGTTTTAGGACATTATACTCCTGACTATTTAGCTGGTGTTACAAACACATTGACTTATAAAAATCTTGAATTTTCATTTCTTGTTGATGCCAGTGTAGGCGGAGAACTTTTTTCAGGAACGAACAGAACCGGTAATTACACAGGAGTATTAGCTCAAACGCTTCCGGGTCGTGATGCTGCAAATGGGGGATTAAACTACTATTTAGCAGGTACTACGAAAACTTTGTTGTCGGCAGGTGCAACTGCTCCAGGTGGAGCTACGGTATATGATGACGGAATGATCTTTAAAGGGGTATATGCTGATGGAACTCCGAATACTTCAGTTCTTAGTGCACAGGAATATTACAAAGCGTCGTACAATATTAGTGAAGCTTATATTTACAGTTCAACTTTTGTAAAACTAAGAGAGGTAAAATTGGCCTACAATTTCAATAAATCATTTGTTAAGAAGCTGGGATTAGTAGGAGCAAGTGTTACTGCAGTAGGTCGTAACCTGTTCTTTATCTATAAAGATGCACCAAATATTGATCCTGAAACAGCTTTCAATACTGGAAATGCACAAGGGTTGGAGAGTTTAGCTTTGCCAACTACCAGAAGTTTTAGCTTTAACGTTAATCTTAAATTTTAAAAACACAGAATCATGCTAAAAAAACTAGCCTATATAACACTATTTGCAATATCACTTGTCTCATGCAGTGATACATTGGATGAAATTAATAAAAATCCAAATGCAACTGAAACACCATTGGCACCTTACCTGTTAACAGGAACATTAAAACAAGGCGCTGATTTATACTGGGGATCAACAAATAACTTTGACTCATCTTTATTATTTGTTCAGCATTGGGCTAAAATCCAATATACAGAACCGGACAGATATGATGTTTCCAATACTTCTTTCACTTCTTTGTGGAATACCGGATATGCAACCCTGATTACAGATTTGAACACGATTTTGAATTTCCCGGCAGATCAGGCAAATTCAAATTATAAAGGAATTGCACTTACCCTGCGTTCTTGGACGTTTTTATTGTTGACAGATGCTTATGGAAGTATTCCTTATAAAGAAGCAGGTCAAAAAGTGACACCTGCATATAATACTCAAAAAGAAGTATACACAGGATTGCTTGAAGATTTGAAACAAGCTCAATCTTTATTAAATACAGCAAACGGTACTGTAACCGGCGATTTGGCTTATAAAGGTGACATTACAAAATGGAAAAAACTAGTAAATTCACTTCGTTTGCGTATTGCATTGAGAATTTCAGACAAAGAACCTGCTTTAGCTAAACAAGCTGCGATTGATGCAACGACTGATGCTGCGGGAGTATTAAGCAGTAATAATGATACCTTTAAGTTTACTTATACCAGTTCACCTCAGCAAAATCCGGCATCGGCATGGTTTGAAACTCGTGATGATTATCGTATTTCAAAAACATTGGTTGATAAATTAAATGAGTTAGCAGATCCGCGTTTGCCTGTTTATGCTCAATTGCCATCAGATGCAACTGTGGGGAAATATGTTGGAGGTGCTAACGGATTGTCTAACAGTGATGCTAATAGTCAGGGTTTTGCTAAAACATCAAAACCGGGTACTTACTTCCTGACTTCGTCATCGCCGGCTGTGATTGCTTCTTATTCTGAAACATTATTTAATCTTGCCGAAGCTGCAGCACGTGGTTATATTGCAGGAGATGCAGAACAGCTTTATAAAGATGCCATTACAGCATCGTTCAATCAATTTGGTATTACAAATGCTGCAGCTATTTCTACTTATCTTAATCAGGCAACTGTGAAATATGATGCAACAAATTATGCCAAATCGATAGGTACACAAAAATGGATTGCTTTCTACGGACAAGGTTTAGACGCTTTTGTAGAGTGGAGAAGACTTGACTATCCGGTATTAACAGCTGGTCCTGCAACAGTTTTGGACGGAAAAATACCTTCACGTTTCTTCTATCCAGGTACAGAGCAGTCATTGAATGGCACCAGTTATCAGGCAGCAATAGCTGTACAAGGAAAAGACCTGCTTACTACAAAACTATGGTTTGATGCAAAATAATCCGGAATATTCATCTAAATACAAAAAGCTAAATCGAAAGATTTAGCTTTTTTTTGTTACCTCAGAGAGATTATCATGTTTTTAAGACAAATCTATAGTGGCTTATAGGATTCAATAAATGAACTAAATTCAATTATTTTTTTTCGTATTGCCAAAATTTACCTTTTCCTTCTGCTATCCATTCCAATGATTGCTCTATTCGTTTTTGTCTTGTGGTATCTGTTTTAGCGTCGATTATCCAGACTAAATAGTCTTTACGATAGGAGTCTGACTTCGATTCCCAAATCTCTTTTGCTTTTATATTTGCGTTAAACGCTTCTACTAAATATTCAGGCGTTTCAATTACTTTTGGTTTGTCCGAAACTGTCTTTTCTTTTTTAATTCCTTTCTCATTAATTGTCATTGCTTCTTTAATAAGTGAAACCAAAACTTCTTTTGATGGCAATTCAGAAACAGATTTCAGTTTATCCATATAACCAAATTTCTTTCCTGCTTTTACGCTTTCTGAGATTTCTTTGTCTTTCAGGAATTCTGCTTTGTACAGACTAAATGAGCAGTGATTTTTGAAACCTGCAATCATACATAAATGGTCGCCTTTGTAGGAATAGTGAGGTGTTCCCCATTTAATGTCTTCTGCTGCCTCTGGACAAGTCTCATGAATAATTTGTCTTAAATATTCCAGGATAGGTTTTGCAAAGTCTTGTGATTTTGCAATGTATTCATCTACTTTTGAATTTAATTGTGCCATTTTAATTTTGTTTTTATAATGGAAAATATTTTGGTTCTGTCGTATCTAAAGATAATTCCTATTTTTTTAAGTTTTTCAAAATTATTAAATTAATGAATACAAAAGAGCATTATTATCCAGACAGTTTACTTCAAACTTACGTTTATTGGGTAATCTTATCATTTTGATAAGTATTTATATCATTTTGATAAGCATTTATAAGTGATAGGATAATGTTGTTTTTGTATTTCATTGTTATTCAGTATTTTGTATTGGTTTGAAATATTTCGGCATACCATTTGTTTTTGTTAGTGAAAAGTCAAGTCATACAATTTTAAAACAAACATGAAAGCAAATAAAACGAGAGAAAAGGAGATTACAAAACTATATATGTCAAATAAATCCGTAAAGAATAAAGACAGGGTCATTAACTTAATGGTGTTTACTATTGTTTTCTTTATTGCGCTTTTGTTAATCTCTCAAATAGTGTAGGTGAAAAAATAGAGAAAAAAAAGGTAGGAATTTTAAATTAGGATTTAAAAATTAAGAGTCGTAAATTAGAATTTGCTAATAATTTATTGAAATTCAGTTTTTTATACTGAATTAAAAAGGAAAATAACAAGATGATAACGGATAGTTTAAAAAAAATCTAAAAATGAAAATAATATTAAACCTAAGAGCTGGTCTGCTTTTTCTAATGATTATTTTTCTTTCATTGGTGAGTGCATACTATAATTTTTCGATCGAAAAAAACACTGAGAATATCTTGAAAGCTAATTACAACACACTCGAATATTCCAGAACCATGCTCCTTTCGTTAGATGAAATTAATTCGGATAAAGAAAAAACAATAGCAGTTTTTCAAGATAATCTTACCAGACAAAAAGGAAATATTACAGAAATTGGTGAAGATGAGGTAACCAATAATCTACAGAAAAATTTTGATTCTTTAAAAAAGAACTGGACAGATGAGGTCTTGAAAAGCCAAATTCGCCAGGATATTTTTCAGATTATGAAATTGAATATGACTGCAATCAAGAATAAAAACGATATTGTAAAACATAAAACGGAAATGGCTAATTTCTGGATTGCGACTTTAGGCATACTTTGTTTCCTGATTGCTTTTAACCTTCTTTTTAATTTATCTAATCGTATTACTAACTCCAAAGAATCTTAACATATTTCATTAAATCAAAATAAAAATGTGCAGCACTTTTAATGCTGCACATTTTGTTTTTTAAGAAACCAGCAACTCGATGCCGGTCAAATCTGCTTTTTCATTTTTTAGAAATTCATAGGTTATTCTATCAGCCTGACAATCTACAAATTTGATTCGTTTCAAATTATTGTTTTTAAAGAATGTGTTATTAAGGATTACATTCTGGAATGTTACTTTACTAAAGTCGCAGTTTTCAAAATAACAATCCTCCAATGTACCATCAAAAATCATATTGTCAATCTGCATTGCAATAAAAGAGGTGTTATTCCACAAAGCATTTGTAATTGTGTTCTTCCCGAAGGCACCAGATTTAAACTCCGCTCCTGTAAAATTGGCATTAGAGAAATCGCAGGATCCTATATCGCTTTTTGAAAATTCAGTATCTTTAAATGAACAGTTTTTAAATATGTTGTTTGATAATTCAGAAGTCTGAATGTGACCGCTGCTCATATCAACATCTAAAAAGTTGCAGTTCTCAATATGATTACTTTTTAGAAAATTGACTTCAATAAGATTGGCATCGGAGAAATCACAGCCTTTTATATGGTTTCTTGAAAATTCAGTTTTTCTTAGGGAACAATCCTTGAACATATTGTTGGTTAAATTAGAATTTTGGATATGGCCGTTGCTAATATCAGAATCTGAGAAGTCACACTGATTAACATTATTGTTTTTAAGCAGCAGTCCCGACATATCTGAACCAATGAAAATACAACGCTTCATGTTAGACGAACTGAATTTTTCGTGCAGGTTTTTCAATCCCGAAAAGTCAGCATCCACCCAGTTTCCGCTTGACATATTCCAACTGAGTGTTTTTTTCTGTTTTGTTGATGGTATTTCATCAGATTGTTTACCCAAAAACTCAATAGCTGTTACAATGCTTTCAGATTGGAAGGTTTCTGAAAAGTAATTAAGATCAACATTCAGAATTTCTGCAAGACGATTAAAAGTAGTGATGTCCGGCATTGATTCTCCACGTTCCCATTTTCCCACAGCTTGTGAACTAATAAATAAACGCTGAGCAAGCTGGGCCTGAGAAATATTTATTTTCTTTCTCGCTTCGGCAATTTTATTGCCAATCATTTTAGTTTTTAACATAAGTATATCTTTTTATATTTATTTTTTCGACTCTACAAAGGTATTTGTGTCCTTTTCCAGAATCAAAAAAAAACAAAAACTTATAGTTGTATTTACGCTACTTTTAGTTGTAATCTAGCAACTATCAATGGTATATGTGTTTTAATAACGTATTGAAATAATATTATATCATTATTACTGCAAATTGTCTATGCGGGAATTTGTATAAGCAGGCAGTAATTTTTTAAGAACATATTAAAATTTAACAGCATTGTTCTCCGGTTTGTATAGGCGGACATTTTAGGGTTCCATAGCTGCAATAAACACAACAATCTCCTTCTAACGGTCTTAATCTTTCTTTACAGTTTTCGCATTCATAGAAAAATGCACAAGCATCAGTTGGCATCATCTCCATTTTTGTATGCTTACAATTGGGGCATGTGATACTTGATTTTAATTCTACCTGTTTTCCATTGTAAACAATGCAGGTACTACAATCTCCTGTTAATCTATTTTTATAATAATTTATTCCTGTTGCAATCAATAACCCAAACATACCCAGATACATAAAATAGAGATTATTATCATAGAAATAACTATATAAAATTAGTAAAGTACTTGGTACGGCAAACAATAGGGGATATAGGAAGTGATGTTTACGATAAGAAATAATTAAACCTGAAAGAGAGAGCAGTACCATTACCAGAAACACCCACATAGTTCATCCGCCAAATAATTCGAAACTTCCTAGTCCGAGAGCCGAAGCACCAAATGCAAAAAGAGGGAAACAACAAGGAGAGAATAATGCTGTGAAGAAAATTCCAATTGTTCCTAACTTGTCTATATTGTTTAATAATTTCATTTCTAAATTGGTTTTTCTGTCTTTGTCAGGTATAGTTAAGTATCAAATTTAGACATTGAATTGGATATCTGAAAGTATATCTAAACTGATTTATTAAAAAAAACTTTAATATTTTGAGTTTAAAATATACTTTTTAGTATATTTGCAAAAATAATATTTAAGTGTAATGTTAACAAAAGCAGAAAAAACCAAGCAATTTATTTTAGAAACAGCAGTACCTCTTTACAATGAAAAAGGTATCTCTGGTGTACATATAGATGATGTGCTGGCAGCTACAAAGTTGACAAAGGGCTGTTTATATGGTCATTTTGAAAATAAAGAAGATCTATCTGAACAAGTTATCGATCTGGCACTTAAAATGACTTCAGACAAAATTAGAGCGGCAGTTTCTAAAGGTAAAACAGCAAAAGGTAAAATATTTGCATTTATGGATTTTTATAAAAACCCAATTGATACACAAATTCCGGGAGGATGCCCAATATTTAATAATGCTGTGGAGTCTGATGATAA
The DNA here is from genome assembly GCF_963422545.1 of uncultured Flavobacterium sp. Taxonomy (NCBI): domain Bacteria; kingdom Pseudomonadati; phylum Bacteroidota; class Flavobacteriia; order Flavobacteriales; family Flavobacteriaceae; genus Flavobacterium; species uncultured Flavobacterium sp. The sequence goes on along the minus strand of NZ_OY730241.1, from coordinate 31,710 downwards.
TTACCCTGTTGTGAAACAGAAAATTGCCCGAATTTTCAGGGCAGGTCAGGAAGAACTTACTGCACTGTTGCAGCAAGGAATTGCTTCCGGTGAGTTTTCAAGTGAACTCGACGCTGGTGTTTTTGCTTTTAAAATGGTGGCAGCAATTGAAGGTGGAATCGTAATGTGCAGGGTTATGGATACAGTAAAGCCTCTGCAGGGTTTGATTAAAAGCCTAAAGTCTGAATTAGAACAATACTCAATTTAGTTTTTTTGCTTAAAAATAAACCAAAAAGTATATTTAAAAATAGACTAAAAAGTATAATTGTTAAAATTCTTAATTAGAAAAAACAATACAAGAACAGATAATTTGAGGGTATGGAATTTTAATTTAAATAAAATCAAAATGTATATAAAAGGTAAAACAATATTAATTACCGGAGGAGCTTCAGGAATTGGGCTCGAATCTGCCAGACAGTTTTTAGCTGAAGGTGCAAGTGTAATTATTACGGGGAGAAATCAGGCTAAATTAGATGCTGCTAAAAAATTACTTCCGGTATTAACGGTCATAAAAAGTGATGTTGAAAATGAAAATGATGCACAGGCACTTTTTGAAAAAGTAACTTCTTTAGGTGGAATTGATATTTTGTATAACAATGCGGGAGTTGGAACTCCGGCTCTCAATCTTGGTATTGCAAATGATCAAATTTTAAAGAACGCTGTTTACGAAATGAACGTAAATTATTTTGGTGTTATAAGACTTAATACTCTTTTTATCGATATGTTGAAATCCAGAAAAGAAAGTGCTATTATTAATACGACATCTATTTTAAGTTTGGTACCAGCCTTAGAAGAACCAACTTATTCTGCAACAAAAACGGCCTTAAGTTTTTATACAAAACTGCTTAGAAAGAATCTCGAAATAATAAACAGTACTGTAAAAGTATTTGAGTTACTGCCTCCGGTTGTTGCAACAGAGATGACCGCAAAAAGAACGGATAAAAAAATGGCTCCTGAAGAACTGGTAAAAACACTTGTTAACGGGATAAAAAAGGATCAGTTTACTATTCGCGCCGGGGATACAAAAGCATTGTATTTCGTAAACAGGTTTTTTCCAAAAATAGCTTTTGATTTAGTAAATCCTAAAAAGATTTATCCGAATTTAAAGTCATTCATAAAAATATAAATTAAATAAGATGAAAGCATTTATAATTAATAAGTACAATAAAAAAGGGAGTTTGCAATCTGCTGATATGCCGATGCCAAAACTAAAGGATAATGATATTTTGGTTGAAGTTTATGCAGCAGGAATTAATCTTTTAGATTCTAAAATAAAATCGGGAGAATTTAAACTTATTCTGCCTTATAAACTGCCGTTAATTTTAGGGCATGATGCAGCCGGAATAGTAGTAGAGACTGGTAAAAATGTAAAGAAGTTTAAAGTTGGCGATCAGGTTTATGCCAGGCCACAAGATCATCGTATAGGTACGTTTGCAGAGTTTATAGCCATAGACGAAAAAGATGCAGCGCTTAAACCGAAAAATATTTCAATGGAAGAAGCAGCATCTATTCCTTTAGTAGCACTTACGGCATGGCAGGTTTTGGTAGAAAAGGCTCAAATTAAAGCAGGACAAAAAGTATTTATTCAGGCTAGTTCAGGAGGTGTAGGGACTATTGCAATTCAGCTGGCCAAACATTTAGGTGCTGTAACTGCTTCTACGGCAAGCGCAAAAAGTTTTGATTTACTTAATGATTTGGGAACCGATATTATTATTGATTACCAGAATAGTGATTTTGAAAATATTTTGAGTGATTATGATGTAGTACTAAACAGTCAGGATCAAAAGACACTCGAAAAATCACTTAAAATATTAAAACCGGGAGGAAAACTTATTTCTATTTCCGGGCCGCCAACTCCTGATTTTGCAAATGAAATTAGAGCTCCGTGGTTCATCAAAATGATCCTTTCTTTAATAAGTTCAGGAATTCGTAAAAAAGCAAGAAACAAAAATGTCGATTATTCTTTTTTATTTATGAAGGCTGATGGACAGCAGTTAAGCGAAATCGCAACGCTGATTGAAGCCGATATAATTAAACCGGTAATAGATAAGATTTTTCCATTTGATAAAACCAACGAAGCATTATCGTATGTAGAAAGCGGGCGTGCGAAGGGTAAAGTAGTGGTTAAAATAAAATAATAATCTTCTTTTAAATACTAAACACTTTTCAATTTAAAATGAGCACTTAAATTACAGAATAGTTATAGATGATTTTTCATTTATTGTGGCCCTATAAAGTAGTTTTAACGAAGATCATTTATGATCTAAATTCGGTGATGGGATTTAACTGATTTAGACCAAAACCGAATGCTTGTTTTAAATTAAGAGTGTTGTATGATGATACTTAGAAGTTAGAGTTAAAATGTCGAAGGATTTGTTTAGGTGCCGCAATAACTTCTCTGCGGATATCGTCAAACCATTCTATTTCTTTAGTAACTTCTGCACAGCATTCGTTTTTTGAGTTGAAAAAGCAGCTTTTAATATTAATTTTGTCATCTATACAACAATGTTTCATCTCAACAAAAAATTGCTCAGTAAACATTAGATTTTTATAACAAACCAATTCATGATTTCTTTCCTGAAGTCCTAGATGCAGCACTTTTAGTTTCCTCTTGAAAATCCGTTATCAAACAAAAAATGATATAATAATTGAAGAGTGTATGAACTGAGCTATACGCATTACTTTCCATTACCATTAAATCATCTCCGGCAACAACATAATTTTTGCAGATCATTTTAAATTTAGTTTGGGTTATAAAAAAAGAAGTCAGTTTAGTATAAAACTGATTTCATAATAGTTATGTTTAATAATCTTCATAATCAAAAATCTGGTTAGCTAATAGAGTATTGGAGAATTTCTATTATCTAACTATTTGATGTTTTGAAAACAACTATTTAGTCAATAAAAAATAGGATAATTTCATATTTATAGTTTAATATCTCATTCGGTATATAGTCTTTCTTGTGACCAATAATTTCCGCTTTGTGTCATTTTTTTACAATTGATTTTGTATCTCCATTAATTTTAGACTGCTGATAATACTTATGTATTGTTCTAAATGCATTTCCCAAAACAAATATAAACTTAAAAATACGAAATTATGAATACAGAAAACTACGATGTAGTTGTCATTGGCGGAGGCGCGATAGGATTAGCGACTGCGTACCATCTCGGTAAACGAAAGGCAAAAACTTTGGTGCTGGAACAATTTACTTTTGTAAATCAATTGGGGAGTTCTGCGGGAGTATCACGCCAATTCCGAATTCCGTATCCGGATGAATATATGGTGCAAATGGCATTAGATGCACAACCGTATTGGGACGAACTGGAAAAAGAAACCAAGACAAAATTATTGGATAAAGTTGGAACCCTTTGGTTTGGAGATCCTGAAGTACATTCTACAGAAGGAAATATCGCTGAAGCGGAAGAAGCACTAAAAGCTTTAAATGTTTCTTATACTAGCTTAACAGCAAAAGAAATAGAAGAAAAATACCATTTTAAAAATTTACCCGAAACCTATACAGGGCTATTTCAACCGGATGGTGCCAGTATTAATTTTAAAGCAACGATCGAGACACTTTTGAGTCTGTGTCAGAAAGAAGAAACGGTTTATTTAGAAGAGAATTCGCCAGTGCTTAAAATCAATCGTATTGGAAAACTTTTTGAAATTATTACGCCAAACGGGACTTACATCACTAAAAAGCTTGCTATTATTCCTGGTCCGTATATTAATAGTGTAATCAATTTACTTGATTTTAAAATTGATGCTACTTATTGGAATATGTCTTCTGCTTATTTTAAAAAAACCGATCCGGACATACAATATCCAACCTGGTTTGTATTTCAAAATCCGATAGGTGAAAATGGCAATCAGTTTTATGGTTTTCCTGAAGTCGATTGGGATCATCCGGAATACATTCGTGTGGCACCGGATTTTGTCATAAACCCTTTAGAAGAGCCCACTGACAGAACATTAATTCCCAATCGACAAGAACTGGGCTACACTTCTGACTGGGTAAAAGAACATATGACAGGACTAAGCGCAGAGCCTGAATATACTTCAACATGCCTTATTGCTCTGAGCACAATACCAAATAAAGAGCTGCTGATTGATTTTGCGCCAAGTTATGTACCAAATCATGAAAACATTGTGCTATATGCCACAGGTTGGGCAGCAAAATTCACTCCTTTTTTAGGAAAAATTATGTCTGATCTTGTATTAGACGGACACACAGATTTTGATATTACACCATTCCAGTTAGGACATAAATTCTTTAAAGCATTTTAAAAAAACGATACAATTATGAATAAAAATACTCCTTTAAACTCAGGAATGAGACCTGATTTAAAAACAGAAGTGGCTATTATAGGTGCCGGAACTTCAGGATTGTACACCGCTTATCGTCTGGTAAGTGATAAAAAGTTTACAGCCAGTCAAGTGCAAATTTTTGATATGAACAGCAAACTGGGCGGAAGGCTCGAATCAGTTGTTATGCCGGGAATGAATTTCTGGGGTGAACTGGGTGGGATGCGTTACATGCTTTCTCAGGAAATCGTTGCAACATTAATTGAAGGTTATAGTCCTCCAGAAAATCCGAATATACGTATTCCTGTTTTGAAGGACAAAATGACACCTGTTCCGTTTCATATGGGTGAATCGTCAAAACTATTGATGTATCTTAGAAAAGAGCGTTTTAAACAAGATGCATGGACGGTTGCTCAGGGACAAAAGGAGAAATTACCAACTAGATATTACCTCAACGAAAATGATTTTGGTTTCAGTTCAGATCAGTTGTTTAATAAAATTATTTATGATGTTTTAATGGCAGATTCCTGGGTTGCTAAGACTTATGGTGAAAAAATTAAACAAGGTCCTTCTATTTATGATTATACGTTTGAATTAACCAGTAGAGACTGGGATGATATAAAACCTAAAATGATATATAATTTTCCACACTCTCCTTATAATAAGCGTAAAGTAAACGATTTAGGATTCTGGAATTTAATCAAAGATCAGGTTTCACAGGAAGGATATGAATTTCTAGCTAATGCCGGCGGATATTATTCAAATACAATCAATTGGAATTCGGCCGAAGCTTTTCCTTACATGGTGGGAGATTTCTCTGGAGAAGTAAAGTATAAAACCATTGAAGAAGGTTACGATAGTATCGCTTACGGATTAGCCAATTCTTATATGGATAATGATGGTGCCTGCATTTGGTCTGAAAACAAACTGCTTACTTTCACAAAAGAGCATCTCTCAAAAAAGACACATAAATACGAACTGACTTTTCTAAATCTGAAGACCAACACGGAATGGAAAGTGTATGCGAATAAACTAGTTCTTGCCATGCCAAGAAAATCTTTGGAGCTTTTAGATCAGAATAATTTCTTCTTCAATATTAATGAAAATTCGGTTTTAAATACCAATATCCGCTCCGTAATTATGGAACCGGCTTTTAAAATATTAATGGGCTTTCCGCATCCGTGGTGGAAAAAATTAGGAATTGACTCAGGACATTCCATCACTGATTTACCAATGAGACAATGTTATTATTTTGGTACAGATGACAAAACAGATAATTCGATGCTGTTGGGTAGTTATGGAGACATGGAAACGGAGACATTCTGGAAAGCACTTTCTGATGATAAAGTACTTTTTGAAGTAAAAGCTGCCAAATCAGCATCATTGAAAGAACTTCATCAATTAAATGATGTTCAGGCTACTAAAATGATGGTAGGCGAGTTAATGCAACAGCTTCGCGAGTTGCACGGTTCAGAAGTAACGATACCGGAACCTTATGTAACTTATTTTAAAGATTGGACAGATGAACCTTTTGGCGCAGGATACCATGCCTGGAAAGCCGGATTTTCAGTCGAAAATGTAATGCCATATATGAGGAAACCGGTCGCTGACGAACAAATCCATATTTGTGGAGAAGCCTATTCAGATCAGCAAGGCTGGGTTGAAGGTGCTTTTTGTGAAGCAGAAAAAATGCTGCAGGAATATTTTGGACTTGATCGTCCATTCTGGCTGTCTCCGGATTATTATTTGGGATGGTAAACTTATTAAACAGCTAGCAGATTCTTACCGAAATGCAGGCCCCAGTGCACAGAGTATTAATTTTAAAAATAGATTATGTTACAACGTAAAAACCTTGCTGATGAGATAAATTTATCTCAGACAGCTGAAAATTTAAATGCAAATAAAAAAGAAGCATTATTTGGAACTGCTAAAGACACCAAAGGCATCTTAGAGGATTTGATGTCAGATTATAAAAAAGTCCTGATTGAAACCCCAATCAGACCATTTAATGAAGATAACCTGCAAAGAATTGTAGACAATGTAGATTATGGTATTTTAAGTGTATTAGAAGGAACCTGGGTTAGCTATAATAATAGCAATCACGACCAAAGTAAAAGAAAGTTAATTGGAAGCGGGATACATACTACTATTATGCCTTCACCGGGTACGGGTGCAGGAACCATTCCGGGGAAATATAGTTTTGATTGCGAGGAGTATATAGAAAAACTAACATTTAATTTAGTTCCGGGAGGAGTTCGGAATAGAGGCGGAGCAAACGAACAATTTTGCGGAGCTGTTAAATATGATCAAAGTATTAAAAGTGTAAATAGTGTACCGGGTAAGGAATCTTTAGTGTACACTCCAATTCACGAGGAAACCGGTATGTATTTATGGCTTAGTGACATATTTAATTATGCAGCTACCAAAAAAACAATTGAAGAAGATCGTGGTGTGATCCCTGTATCGCCATTAAACAAGAATAAGGATTTATATAAAAGCGGATATCAGGATGAAACTCTTTTTTTGATTGTAAATGATAAGGGTAAAAAAGAATATGTAACTCTTGAAAATTTAAATGGAAGGCCATATTTTGAAATTATTGCAGCAAAAGAACTTAAAGCAGGAGCGGGGCAAACAGGACCGTATTTTATACCGGATTATTCTATTTCAAGAAGTGGTGTAATTCCGCACGGAAGTACTATAACTTTATTAGGAGATCTGACTTTTAACGGTGAGAGTTATTTAGCTAAAGGTGCTCCAAAATTCCCGGAAGGTGATGCAGCTTGGAAATATGATCATCTTTCAATTTCAAAAACTATGGGTGGAGCCGGTGCAAGTGAAAGCCAGCCTATAAACCTTGACAAACCTGCGCCTGCCTGGGTATTTCAAAAACTGGATTATCTTACTGATCCCGAAGAAAATAAAATCTATACGCAGCGAATATTGGCAGACCCTTTATATCCTTATTCAGTAAGACCGGATTTACGTCTTCGTGATTCCAACAAAGGAGAAAATATAAAAAACAATGCACTTATTCACCTGTCATCCAAAAATAAAACAGGAGCGCAAGGAGGAATATTAAATGTTCCGTTTGTAAATCGTTTTGTTCCTACAGTTGAAATGAATATGAAAATGTGGATTGAAACGGTTGTAGAAGATGACAAGGAAATCCTTCAGTTACAATACGAGCAAATTATATTTTTTGAGTTTGATTTTGGAGACGACGGAGGTACTACAAGCTGGCCGCATATTCAAGTAAATACACTTCGAAAAATAGAAGATGTTCCTGCTGATCAGAGACGTTTAATCGAAGAGCAATTTCTATGCTCTAATAAAACGGAATCTTCTGCTTCGGGATGCCCTCATCATAAAGAATAATTTATTAAAAGACCACGGTATTTTTATTAAAATGCCGTGGCTTTTTAACTGCTAACAAGTACAGATTTAGGATTGAAATGTCGAAGGATTTGTTTAGGTGCTGCAATAACTTCTCGGCGGATATCGTCAAACCATTCTATTTCTTTAGTAACTTCTGCACAACATTCATTTTTTGAATTGAAAAAGCAGCTTTTAATATTAATTTTGTCATCTATACAACAATGTTTCATCTCAACAAAAAATTGCTCAGTAAACATTAGATTTTTATAACAAACCAATTCATGATTTCTTTCCTGAAGCCCCAGATGCAGCGCTTTTAGTTTTTCTCTTGAAAATCCGTTATCAAACAAAAAATGATATAACAATCGAAGCGTGTATGAAACATACGCATTACTTTCCATTACCATTAAATCATCTACGGCATCTCCGGCAACAACATAATTTTTGCAGATCATTTTAGTTTAGTTTGGGGTATTAAAAAAAAAAGAAGTCAGTTTAGTATAAAACTGACTTCATAATAGTCATGTTTAATAATCTTCAAGATCAAAAAGATATCTGGTTAGCTAATAGTATCGGGGAATTTCTATTATCTAACTATTTAATGTTTTGAAAACGACTATTTAGTCAATAAAAAATTGTAATTAATTTTTACTTTATCAGCAATTTTTTTTCGAACCAGACTTGGTATTTCTATATCAAAATCTTCTGGTTTTACTTCAAATGAACCAACAATATTAACACCGTTTGCAGCTTTCGAAACTTTTAGGATTACTGTAACAGGTTTTGTTTTTCCGTGAATGGTAAGATCGCCTTTTAAAGTGCAATTATTAGGCGTATTTGTAATTTTAGAAATATCAAAGTCTTGTATTTTAGCTTTTAAAGTGGCTTTTGAAAATTTTTCAGATTCCATGTAATTTTCATTGAAATGTTCTTCCATTAAAGCAACTTTAAATCGGAATCCTTTTATAAGAACCAAAGCGGCAAAATCTCCGGTTGACTGATCTAAAACGGCAGACACACTTTTATTTTCGGCAGCAACTTCTTCATACGAAGGCACTGAAGCCAGAAATTTTATATTTCCTGTTTTTGTGATTAATTTTTGTGCATATCCTTCTGTATTTACAGCAATAAATAACAGTAATAAGAATAAATTAATAAGTGGTTTTTTCATGATAATTAATTTTCTTTTAATCCGTCTGTATTCCATTTTACAATCAAATCAATATTGGCCTGAGACATTCTTCCTCCTTGAGGCATAAGCCCCTGTTGACCATTTTGCAGTTGAATTCGGGTTAATAAACCAGCAGTTTCAATTGCAGTTTTTACTTGTGCATATGTAGTTAATGGTCTGAAAGAAGCAGATCCGCTGCTTGAGTGACAACTAATACAATTACCGTCTATAATTGATTTTACAGTTTTAGTATAAGTAATTGCTGCTGTTGGATCTGTTCCTGGATTAGTTCCTGTTTGTGGTGTTTGAATATCCTGATATGTATCAGAATTACTACAACTAGTAAGTGCTGCTAGTAAGATTGTAAGGGCTATTATTTTTTTCATAATTTGCTGTTTATAGTTATTAAAATACACGGTATAAGTTAAATCCAAAAAAGAAATCTCCTTTTCCCCAATTGCCTGCAGCATTAGTAAGGTAGCCGCTCTCACTCATAGATTGTGAATTAGTAAATATTAGCTGAAAAACATGTCCTCCGGTTTCGATATCCAAACCTACTGACAACGGATCTTTATAAAAGTCAGGGGCATCAAAATTGTGCATGTATTCTAAGTTAACAGATAATCTTTTAGTGATTTTATAACGTCCGCCTCCTCCAAAAGAAAACTGATTATTTCTTTCTATATCTGGATTGTAAAGGTTTTTGTGTATAAATGATGGTACTACTTCTAATGATATTTTTTGACTAATTTTTCTGGATATTAATAACTGTTGTACGTATGTCATACGATGCTTAAATTCTAAGCCCGGATATTGATCTTTTTCTAAAAATGTATTAATATCCGCAACACTATAACCAACAATGTCAACAGGAAAGTTGTCGTTTTGTCTCATCATTCGGTATTTAAGACCGGCTTCGTACATTTTGTTTAAGGTGTGTCTGGAAAAGTTAACAGATAACCAATCTGTAACACCATAAATACCCCCTAATTTTGTAGTTGCATTATCAAGACCAAAAAAACTGTGAAAACCGTCTTTAACAGAACCAAAACGATGGGAAACTACAAAATAGAATTCTTTTTTTGCAGCCATTTTTGTCGTTTGTAACGTTACAAGTTGTAATGCTTTAAAGGTTGCTGTAGAATAGTTTTGATCTACCTGAGTCGAATCAAGACCTTTAAGCAAATCGTCTTGTGAATATGACATGGTAGCCAAAAAAAGACAGATTGAGACTAAAATTTTTTTCATAAATTGATTAATTATTTTGTTTTAATAATGTTGCATTGGTCCAGTTTGACTTCATTAAATAGTTCATCGTAACCAATACATTTACCCTTAACTTTTACTTGATTATTTATAAGTTTGTCTTTTGTTTTTTTAGTGAACAAACAAAAAACAGTATTTTCAACTACAATTGCAGAATCGGTCTCTTTTGTTACTTGACCAGTGATTTCAATAGTTTTATTGAGATACAATGAATCTGCTTTTTCCGGATTTGAGTTATAATCTTTTATTAGTTTTGTCGCAGCTATACTGAAATCAGGCATTTCTGATTCTATATTGCGGGCTTCCTTAAAGAGAAATCCGTAATAAAAATAAATGCCTCCCGAAACCAGTAGTAACAAGGCCGCTATTATATATGTTATTTTTTTTCTTTTCATATTTATGCTTTAATTTCAGATAGAGGTAATCTTCTTTTTAAAATTTCAAATTTGACCGATGAAAATTGAATTAATTTGAAATAACTTTTAATGTGCAATTCATTCAATAATCTTTTAGTTTATTGTTATGAACTGTCATAAAATAAGTAGCGTATCAGGTTTTTTAAAGGAGTCATTTTTTATACTTTTGAATAAGATTCAATAGTAAAACAGCCTTGATGTAGATTACCCTACCAAAGAATTGTTATTTTCTAAAAAAAATAAAAAGAGAAATAAGGCCTTTTTTGTAAACCTTGTAAAAATAGGGCTACAGCGAAACTCTAAAACTCACATTTGGAGTTCTTTGCAGTGAGAATGTTTCAACTTCTTCTATAGAATTTGTTAAAGAACTTATTCTATAATATTCGCCAATTTCATTTTTCCTGTTTAGGATATTTAAGATAGATACCCCTAATTTGTACTGAATTCCATTTGTAGTTTCCCACTTGTAAGTAGAGGAAATATTAACCTGCGAAAAAATATGCAAATTGGTATTGTTCGGTTTGTTGTAAACCAATACAGGATTCGAAAGATCAATGTTAGAAACGTCAGGAGAAGTTTTTGGTCTTCCTGTGGACCACTTTGTTCCTAAAGCAATTTTAAAATTGTTTTTTTCATAAATTCCTGCCCAGGATACCGTATGCATTAATTCAAAATTGTTAGGAAACCTTGGGTATTCATAATTAGAAAAATGATAATTATTATGGTTATAAGTATAACTTAACCAGGTCAGAAACTGTTTCATTTTTTTCTGAATCAGCATTTCTGTTCCCCAAACTTCATAATTGCCAGTTGTTCTAACAAACTCTAACTGGTTCTGAAAACCTTGGCTGGAAGTTGTAATTCCGTTTACTTTTTTATAAAAATTTTCTATATCCAGCAGCCAGTCATTCTTTTTATAGAATAAATTTAAAGATATTTGTTTACTCCTTTGAATAGGGATTGTTGTGTTATTTGAGATAATCCAACGCCTTTTTTCAATGCCAAAATAATCTTTTTGCAAATCAATGATTTGTTGAGAATTTTGACTTTTTAGTTCGCCCAGCAGTTCTAAATTTAGATTTTTATTGATTCCATAGCCAAATTGAATTCGGGGTTCTACAATATATTTTCTAAATTTCTCAATATAATTAATTCGGGTTCCTGCCTTAAAATATATTCTGGAAATCGTATCGTTGTATTTTCCTTCCAAAATTAAAGCATGAGTTCTTAGCACATCTTTTACTTTACGATAAAAATCCGGATTCGTTACATGCTCTAAATTAGTAATACCCATTTCGTTAAACTGATACCCATCGTTAAAAGTAAACTTAGAATTAATAATGTGGTTATTCTCTAAGTTAATTCCATTATTGTTGACCGTATTTTCCTGAATAACGATTTGATCTCCAATAGTAGTCTTTTGGTCCGCCAAAAGTTCATAGGCAGAGTTATAAACGTTAATTTTAGTAGTATTGAAGCTGTTCCAGTTTCTTTTCCACGATAAATTCCCGCCATAGTTTTGTTGGCGCAAAACATTATTTTCTGATTTGTTTATGTCATATACAGTGGCACTTTGAAAAACTTTCAGATTGTCTTTAATAGTTATTAAATCCAGTACTATTTGGTCTTTAGTTCCAATTTTTTGAGCATATTTTAGCGTAGCATCATAAAAACCAAATTTTTTATCACTTCGATAATCGACATTTTGGTTCTCTGAAAAATCAGTGATTGTGGTGTTTTGAAATACTTTATTAAAATATTCTTTGTACGTAAGTGTTTCTACAAAATCAGTAATGGATTTACGTGCTGAAATTTCGATATAACTCTTTTTCGAAAGATTGTACTTTGCATAAATATCAGCATTAATCATATTTATTCCCGCACTAAATGAATTTTTTTCTGTTGTTTCCGGAGTAGAAGAAATTGCAACTACGCTGGATACACTTTCTCCGTAAAATGCAGAACTTCCATTTTTATAAATAGAAATGGTGTGTGCCAAATTGGGATTAAAAACGGATATTAAACCAAAGAAATGTCCCGTTTGAAACATTCGTATTCCATTCCACAAAAACAAATTCTGATCGTGTGTACCGCCACGCACGTTGATACTCGAAACACTTTCATCAATGCTGTTTACGCCAGGTATTTGTTGCATTGTCTGTAAAGCATCAGGCTCAATAAGTCCTGGCAGAATACCAAATTTTTTGGGTTTAATTTCAAATGATCCATCTTGGTTTTTTGAAATTCCCGAAGCCAGAATAGCATTTGTTTTGATTTCTTCAAGTTCTGTAATTTCAGGCTCTAATAGTATTTGAAGGCAATTTTTAGAATCAGAATTACCCGCCACAATTCTCTTGGTTATGAATCCAACGTGACTAATCAGAAGCACATTTTGATCTCCTTTTTCAAATTCAAAATAACCATTTGAATCCGTTGTAATCTGCGTATCGTTTATAAAATGAATATTGGCGTTTTCAATAGGTTTTTTATCCGGATTTGAAAAAATGTATCCGCAAATTACTTTTGATTCATTGGCTTTTTTATAAATATTAATGAATTTATTTCCTATATTTTCAAAAGATAAATTGGTGTTTTTAGCCAGATATTGCAGTTTTTGATCTAAAGAAAATGATTTTTTTGGAGGGTATAATTCAAGACCAACAATATTATCCTCCGTATAATTAAAAGTAACCTGATGCTCTTGTTCAATATTAATTATGATCTTTTTAAAAGGCATAAATTTCCCTTTGTCCTGAGCAAAAAGATTGAGGACAAGGAAAAATAGAAAAAACAAAAAATGAAATTGTTTGGGAAGCAACATTTATTTTTCGTCAAAAATTATTTTCTTTTTTGAAACTTGTCTGGTCTCTAAATGATAGGTTGTACTAATAATTTGCAAAGCTACATCCAGATTTTTAGCAGGTAATTTTCCTGTAAATAACGAGATTGTATCTTTTGTGTTTAATTCGATCGTAATATTATATTGCCTCTCAACTTCGTCTAATAGGTTTCGGATATTTTCTTTGTAAAAGCATATTTGATCTTCCATCCATTCTGGTTTCAATGAATGTGTTTTGATTTTAATTTGTTTTCCGTTTTCAAAACTAACGCCTTGTCCATGAGTCAACAGAATTTGAGTGTTTGCATAATTTACCTTTACACGTCCTTCATAACATACTACATCAAACCTATTTTTTCGAGCTTTAACGTTAAACTGAGTTCCTAAAACCGTTACTTTTCCCAGATTGGTCTGTACTTCAAATTTTCGGCCTTTGGCTACTCTAAAATAAGCTTCTCCTTTTAATTCAAGACGTCTGTTGTTGTCCCAGTTCCATTTTTTATAGTTTATTTCAGAACCTGAATTTAGTACCACTTCAGAATTATCAGGTAATAAAAAAGTTGTTTTTTTTCCAAAATCAGCCGTTTGCTTTGTAGAAACAAAATTTTTCATAGCAAAGGTAATTCCAAGAGCCAAAACCAATATGGCAGCCGCTTGAAACACCCATTTTTTGTATAAAGGAACCACTTTTGGAGTCACTTTTTTCTGCTTCAGAATGTTTGATAACATAATGTTTTCATTCAAATCATCCACTTCCAAATGTTCCGTATAAGCTTTTATTTTTTGATATTTTTCAAAATCGGGACTTGCCTCAAATTCAGCTAATTCATCTTGCGATAAATCATTGTTGAGCCATTTTGCTAATAATCGATTTTTTTTCATTGTACTGGTATTATATATTAAAACAGTTGGAACTTAATTTACCCTACTTTTATAATTGAATTTCTTTACGTAAGCTTAATAATGCTAAATGAATACGTTTTTCTACTGCCTTTACGCTAATGTTTAAATCTAAGGCAATTTCACTGTATTTTTTTCCATCAATTCGATGCATTAAAAAAGCAACACGTTGTTTCTCGTTCAGGTTTTCAATGGCTTTCAAAAGTTTAGCCTGAAATTGTTTTTCCTCCAAAAGATACTCTGGATTTTCATTGGTTTTATCTAAACCTGAGAAGTTTTTTTCATATTTCAAAACAACTTTCTGATGTGCAATTTCGTTAAGACTGCTGTTATTTGCAATCGTATAAATATATGATTTCGCTTTTTCTAATGGTACCGAAGCACAGTTCTGCCAAAGTTTTACAAAAGCTTCCTGAGCTAAATCTTCTGCCTGGTCTATATTGCCAAATTTGTAAAATAGAAAATTTCGAAGCGCTTTTATCTGACCTTTAAAAAAAGCAGAAAAAATTACTTCGTCGCAAGTATTTGATTGGGTTTTGTTTGGCATTTATATTTTCGATTGGTATGATGCAAAAGTATTTGTTTTTATTTTAAGTAGGGTAAAAGAAGAGTTGATTGTTTTATAGAAGTATAAAATGCTATTACCTTTTGATAATTTAGTATAGAAGAGATGAAATCAAAAAAACAACAACAAATCAGAAATCTACAATTCTTCAGTCAGAAATCTCTTAATTTAATAATATTGACTAAAATTCTGACACCGAATTTATTAAAAAAACAATTTCTTAAATTTTATTACCTTTGTAAAAATATAAACATGTTGTCTTTAAAAAAATATTTATCAATAGTTGTTTTTCTGCTCTTATTGTCTTGTCAAAGTGATCTGCAGGAGCAAGACAATAATACTGCACAAGGAACAATTACAAGTGTTTCTCCGCTTACTTCGTACTTGCAAAGAGTTGCAATGGTTAAGACCGTGCAGGATAATGTAATCGACGGGTCTAATTATTGCATGATAAAACTCCCTTATACTGTTACTGTTAATAACACAAAAATTGCCGTTAATACCACTGCAGATTATCAAAAAGTAGTAGATAATATCAATGCAAATTCTTATGATGATGATATTGTAAAGATAGATTTTCCGGTAACGATGGTGTACTATAATTACTTTGAAAAATTGATTCCTGATCAGGCTAATTTTAATACCTTGATCGATTACTGGAATCAATATCCTGATCTTTTATCCAAAATCAACGGACTAAATATCAATTATCCTATAACGATTAATATCTATAATAGCGCGAATCAAATTGCAAGTTCTGTATCGATTATAAGTGATCAGGCCTTTTTTAATTTTATAAAAAATTTAAATAGCAATCAGTATATTTCCCTAAAATATCCTATTACTGTAGCAGACTACAATTCTCAAACGAAAGCAATTACAAGTAATTTAGAGTTTGAAAACGCTATAAAATATGCTATTGATTACTGCCCTGAAAATAACATTGTTTCACTTGATTTTGCAGCAACAATAACAAAAGGATCGTGGAGCATACCTTATTTTTTTGAGGGTTCAGAGAAAACTTCTTCTTATAGCGGATATTCATTTGTTTTTAAAAGTGACAAATCTGTAGTTGCTACCAAAGGGGCGATTTCAGAAACCGGTCAATGGGATAGCCAAATACTAAATGGTGTTAGAGAATTTAAAATAGTTTTCAGTTCAGAGTTACTTGGTAAATTGAATAGTAATTGGAAATTATTTGAGTTTAATAATTCGCAAATACGATTACGTGACGTAAATAATAGTACTAGCTATCTCTATTTTGAAAAAGAATAAATTCTGACAGACGGTTTATATTCTTTTTGACCGTTTCTATTTATTGTTTTTCAGCTATCTGTCATTTTCTAATAGTGGCAATACCGCAAATGTAGGCTGTAATCTCGAGGCGTATTTATATTTAAAACAGAAACTGAATTATTCTATTCAGCATAATAAAATAATTTTAGAATGGATAACGGAAAAAAACTTAATGCAGTGGCTTACGGAGAGGTACTTTGGGATGTTTTTGCCAGTGAAAAAAAGATTGGCGGTGCACCACTAAATGTGGCTTTGCGCATGAAGACATTAGGCTGCAAAGTGGCCATGATTAGCTGCGTAGGAAATGATGAAGACGGAAAAGCGATTATCGATCAGGTAAAAAGTTTAGGACTTGAAACGAATGCTATTATGCAGACAGAAGATTTTGCAACCGGATTAGTTAATGTTACGCTGAATGAAAGTGGATCTGCAAGTTATGAAATCAAATACCCATCGGCTTGGGATAAAATTGTATTGAACGATTCTGCTAAAAAATTAGCTGCCAATGCTGATGTTTTAATTTACGGAAGTTTGGTTTGCAGAGACGAAGTATCAAGACAATCTCTCGAAGAATTGCTGCAAACCAAAGCATATAAGGTTTTTGATGTCAATTTAAGAAAACCTCATTATTCGTATGAAATCCTGAAACAATTAATGCATTCAGCCAATTTTATTAAGTTTAATGATGAAGAATTGTTAGAGATTGCCGCTGAGATGCAATCGCCTTTTGTGGGTTTAGAAGACAATATGCACTTCATTGCAGAAAAAACCAAAGTAACTGCCATGTGTGTAACAAGAGGGAAACACGGAGCTTTGTTGATGTGGGAAGGACAGCTTTATGAAAACGGAGGTTATCCTGTTAAAGTTGCTGATACAGTAGGAGCGGGCGATTCATTTTTAGCAGCTTTAATAACATCATTACTTACCGGAAAAGCACCGCAAACCGCTATCAATTTTGCTTGTGCAGTAGGAGCTTTAGTTGCCGAAGCGCCGGGAGCAAACCCTGAAATTTCGGATTCTAAAATTGAAAATTTAATGTCCGGAATTAAAATTTAATTTTCATTTTATTCACGTCTTTTTATCGAATAATTATATTTTTTGAAATCAAGCCTGATATCATTTTGATATCGGGCTTTTTTATATAAACAAAAGTTTAATTTGATACTTTGTTTATACCTATTAATGTGTGTTTTTTGAGAATACTTGTTTAGAAAATAAAAGTACTACAGCTAAGGTTTTTTCTCCTATTAAAAATATCCTAAATAAGCACTCATAAACAGATGCGCAGTTAAAAGTCAATACCTTTGTACTGAAACATCTGGAAATAGATAACTATATACTTTAATTTCAAGTTCTGACGGACAAATAATGTAAACATTTACATTTTATTCCAAAATCAAAATATTGCTTCTTATATAATTAAATTTAAAATACTGCTTAACAATAAAAATTTGCGATTGATACATTAAAGTATGTAGACGCTTTTATTTGTTATCTCTTTTGTTATCTGTGTATTTTAAAAATTTAGTTATGACACTTTTAATTGTTATTATAGCATTAGCACTATTATTTGATATTATAAATGGGTTTCATGATGCGGCAAACTCAATTGCAACAGTTGTCGCCACAAAAGTGCTAAGTCCTCTGCAAGCTGTAGTATGGGCGGCTTTCTTCAATTTTATTGCTTTTTTAATATTTGGGTTACATGTTGCCAATACTATCGGAAAAGGCATAGTTCATCCTGATGTAGTCACATTACAGGTTGTAATGAGTGGATTAATTGGGGCAATTATTTGGAATTTACTGACTTGGCTTTGGGGAATTCCTTCAAGTTCTTCTCACACTTTAATTGGTGGTTTTGTTGGAGCTGCGATTGCTTCTTCAGGTTTTGATTCTATATTTTATGCCGAAATCATTAAAATTGTTGCTTTTATTATACTGGCACCTTTAATAGGAGCTTTTATATCCATAATAATATTGGTGATTTTAATGCATATCTGCAAAAATATGGCATACGCTCCCGTAAATAGAACCTTCAGGAGATTACAGTTAATTTCGGCGGCAGCATATAGCATAGGGCATGGATCTAATGATGCACAGAAAGTCATGGGAATTATTTTTGTAACCTTAATAGCTTCAGGGCATCTCACAACTAATGATCTCATTCCTTTTTGGGTTGTAATTGCCTGCCATTCTGCAATGGCTCTTGGAACTTTATTGGGCGGATGGAGAATTGTAAAAACGATGGCATCAAAACTAACACGTATTGGGTCTTTTCAGGGATTTAGTGCTGAGACCGCAGGCGCAATTACATTATTCTCGACAAGTATGTTAGGAATCCCCGTAAGCACTACGCACACCATTACAGGATGTATTGTAGGAACTGGTTCTATTAAAAGATTATCAGCAGTTCGATGGGGATTAACCCGTAAAATAGTTATTGCCTGGATTATTACAATACCCGTAACATCAATAATGTCGGCTTTAATTTATTATATAAGCAAAAGTTTCTTTGAGTAATAAGTGTTCTCGATAACATTATATTTTAAACTTAAATTTTAAAAATTAGTGTCTGGAAAATATTAAAATTCATTTATCTGGATTATATTAATAAAAGTTTGGTGATATGTTATTTTTTATATAAATTGGTAAGCACTTTGTTAGCATTTTTCCTTAAAACCTAAATTTTTAATAAACTTAAAACCAAAGTTTTTACACCTCCTCAATTACTGATATGAGGCTATGTTTCTTACGACCTACAATTGAAGAAAAACAAAATAACAATCCCCAAATTGCAAAAAAATGAACCAAACAATTGAAGATTACGAACAAATGCATATTCAAGATTTTCTTTTTACAATTAAACGAAAATCAGATTACCTAATTAGTTATTTCCTGATTAGTTTTTTTCTTGTTGGCTTGCTCCTTGCTTTTTATTATGATACATGGCAAATTGGAATTGGAGTAGGAGGTTTATTGCTGATTGCCTATTACTCTACAAAATTAGTTTTGCCAAAATCAGATTTGTACCAATATGTACTTAGTGTTGTATTGGGATTTTTTATGGCACAATTTATTTATCAGATGCATGGCATGTTCGAAATGCACTTTGTGGCATTCATTGCAAGTGCAATGCTTATTACTTATCAGAACTGGAAATTACAAATTCCGCTTATGTTGGTTGTCACAATTCATCATGCAGTATTTGGTTATTTTCAATACATTGGTTTTAATAGAATTTATTTTTCTCAGTTAGATTATATGTCCTTACAGACATTTATTATTCACATGATACTTGCAGGTGTTATTTTTTCTATTTGCGGATTATGGGCTTATCAATTTAAAAAAGATCGTGAGGCTCATATAGAACTTATTTTTAATAAACGTGAAATTGAAAATCAGGAATTAAGAACCGCCAATTACGAACTGGATCGTTTTGTTTATAGCACATCTCATGATTTACGTGCACCACTAAATTCAATGCTTGGCCTCATTGAAATTGCCAAAGATGACACTAATGAAGAACAGACACTTGAGCATCTTAAAATGCTGAATGTAAGTGCAAAAAGACTTGATAGTTTTATTTGTGATATTCTTGATTACTCGAGAAATTCTCGTATGGAGGTCGACATGGAGCAGATTAATTTTACTGAAATTTTGAATGATGTGACACAGAATTTAAAATTTATAGGCGACAATAACAGAACAGTTGAGTTTAAAATAGAAATTTCTGGTGAAACTTCTATTTACTCTGATAAAAATCGTCTTATTACCATTTTTAGCAATCTTATTTCAAATGCTATTCGATATCAAAACTCCCAAATTTCAAACCCTTTTGTCAGCATTAAAGTAGATACCTCCCAAACTGAAACCAGAATTGAGATTCAGGATAATGGCATAGGAATCGATAAAGAATCACAGGCGAAGATATTTAATATGTTTTATCGTGTATCGCAGGAATCAGTAGGCTCAGGGCTGGGTTTATATATTGTAAAAGAAGCTGTTAGTAAACTCAATGGCGAAATAAAAGTTCAATCTGAAATAGGTGAGGGTACTACCTTTTTAATTAAAATTCCAAACCAGTAAACCAAATATTAACCATGGATCAAGAAACTACAAAACCAACTTTCAAAAAAATTCTAGTAATAGATGATAATCCTACAGATCGTTATATTGCAAAACGAATGGCTGAAAAATATCTTTTTGCCGAAGAAATAATTCTACAGGAATCTGCTCTTGAAGCTCTTGATTATATTAAATCATTAGAAAATACACCTAATTTACTTCCGGAGTTCATCTTTTTAGATATCAATATGCCTGGAATGAATGGATATGAATTCCTTGATGAATACAGAAAACTTTCTGAGGCTATCAGAACAAAATGTATTATTTTAATGATTACCACATCTATACATCCTGATGATTTTATGCGTGCAGAAAATAACCCTTTTATATTTCGATTTCTTAACAAACCACTCGATAAAGAAAAATTCAGATTCATTGAGGATGAATTTTCATTAAAAAGATAATACATTTTATTGCAGACAAATTATGAAGGAAACTGTTTTAGTACCAAATGATAAAGTAAGTAATTATGTAAAAAGTATTTTTTTACTGGAAAGTGATTGTACTGATGATAAAGAGGTATTGCTTCCCTTTTTTGCTGATGGTTATCCGGGTATTATGTATCATATTTCGAAGGACGGTATATTTCTGCATCCTGGAAATAAAAAATTGTCTTCTATCTTTCTTTACGGACAAACGATTCACCCAATAGAATTATCAATAAAAGGAAGTTATAGTTTAATTATTTTTCAACTTTTTCCTTTTGCTGCCAAAATGTTATTAGGAGTTGATCCAAAGGAGTTAAATGATGATTGTTTTGATTTGAATTTATTACCGGATCAGAATATAAAGCTTCTTTTAGAACAGCTTAACCATGCAGAAAAAAAAGATACACAAGTTGAAATAATTTCTTTATTTATCGAAAGATTAATTGATTTAAGTACTACTAATATTGATAGTACAATTCAGTCAGCGATAGATCTTATAATCACCCATAAAGGGAAAATAACAATAAAAGAATTAAGAGAAAAACTGCACATTACTGAAAGAACTTTTGAGAGATTATTTATGAATCAGATTGGTGTAAATCCAAAGCAATTTACCAAAATAATTCAGTTTCAAAATTCTTTAGATCAACTTTCCAAAGAAGATTATTCGCTTTTAACGGATATAGTTTTTGAGAATGGGTTTACTGATCAATCTCATTTCATTAGAACTTTTAAAAAGTATACAGGAAAAACACCTACCAAATTTCAGAAAATGCCATAGTTTTTTCTTCTAAATTTTGTCGGGTTTGTTCTATTTTGCCTGAAAGTATCATCATAATTTTACCAAAAAAAAGATAAAATTATGAATACTAAATTATCAAAGAAGGTTCTGCAAATTGCAATTGTCGGATTATTTTCGATAAATAATTATAGTCAGAACTTACCGGTCCTAAAATCAGGTAAAGATGTTTTTGAAGGTAAATGTGTCGCATGTCATGGAATAGATGGGACAAAAGGCAAGTGGGGCGCCATAAATTTGCAACGCTCTTATCTTGATGATCTCGAAATATTTAAGGTTGTTTCTGATGGCAGACGAATTATGCCTTCCTGGAAGAAAAAACTAACTATTGAAGAAATAAAATCTGTTATTTTATATATAAAAACCTTACGTAAATAAATCTTTTAAATGAAAACAACTATGTCTTTATCAAACATTATTTTAGGGATCACAATTCTGGCAACAGCATTAATAGCAGGATTATATTATGGATATTCCTGTTCTGTTACAATTGGTTTAAATAAACTTTCAAGCAAAGAATATATTTTGGCAATGCAATCAATCAATGTTGCCATTCAAAATCCATGGTTTTTTGCATCCTTTATGGGGACATTATTTTTACTGCCAATCTCTGCTTATCTAAATTTTACATCAATACAATCTCCTAGATTTTTGTTATTACTAGCAGCTGCCGTAATTTATACTATTGGTTCTTTTGGAGTAACAGTATTTGGGAATGTGCCATTAAATGATATGCTGGCAAATGTAGATTTGAAAACGGCTACAAGTGATGAAATGAATATGGCAAGACAAAACTTTGAAAATCCCTGGAATACACTTCATAATATTAGAACAATTGCAACAATAGTTTCCTTGATATTTTGCATAATTGCAAGTATAAATACATCCTCAGAATCCTAATTTTACTGGTTATAGGTATAAAAAAAACTCTAAATATTTCATTTAGAGTTTTTAATTATTTGTAATTGAATGATTTACAAACCATTTAAAAAACTAGCATATTTTGAAGTTAACTAGCAAGATAAATTTTGTGTGCCATAGGGGTTAATTTATTTTTGAAATACTATCGCTCACTTTTTCAATCCACTTAATCATTTGTTCTTTTTGGGCAGAGGTCAATACTGCATTTTTATGAATTAGAGTATAAGAGGTTAAAGGCATTTCGTTAGCTTTTATTTGCTTTACAATTCGGTCTAATTTATTCCCTTGTTTTCTTTTGGAATAATTTCCCCATTCGCTAAAATTCAAATCATTCTTTCCTTGAGTAATATGGCTTTCCATGAAAAGACGTGCAGGCTGTATGTAGGAATACCACGGATACTGTGTGTTATTGCTATGGCAGTCGTAACAGGAAGTCTGCAAAATTGTTTCAACATTTCGAGGAATATGATAGACTTTAGAAATATGGATTGGTAAAACCTGTCCGTAATCGGAATTTCGGACAGGCTGATAGAATTGCATCAGTAAAAAAATAATTAACCCAATAAAAAGAATCTTTCTGATGAATTGTTTCATATTAGAATGTTTTTTTTATTGATCCGCAGTTACCCATTTTTGATCCATAATAAGGATTTTTGATTTCCTTTATTTCGCTAATCCATACGGCTCCTTTGCCATCGTTTGCCATAGGGCAGTAATCCTGATATAATTTTTGAGTTGTTCCAAATACTTGTATCAAATCATTCACATCCTTACTAAGCATTACAAAATGCTCCCTTTGATGGTCAATTTTGCTGCTATTATCACCAATGTGCTCTGCATGTTCTTTAGCGTCATCAGCAATGTCAACGTATTCGGTCTTTAATTTTGCATCTATTGAACTCAGATCTACTTTATTTAAAGTTGCAAATAATTCTTTGCCGGCATTAGCCGCCGCTTTGCCGTCATCTTTGACCAGTGCATTTTTCATTTGCAGATAATTGCCCACAATTTTATTGATGGAAAAATTAGACTTAGAAGCTGCTTCTGTAACGTCAGCTTCTGATTTTATAGGTTCTTGGCTGGCAGCATCATGTTTATGGATTGCGTCAGTTTGCGGAACCGGCTCTGTTAGTTCCATTCCACATTTTGAGCATTTATCGTCTTTTTTACCGGTAATTTCAGGGTGCATAGAGCATGCATATAATTTTGAATTCGTTTGAGTTGTTTTTGGATCAACAACAGTTTCTTTGTTTTTTTGATTGCAGGAAACCATTACAAATGCCATAATTATGGTTGAAAGAATTATATTTTTCATCTTTTTTAATTTATTTTTTTAATTTTATTTAATTGTTTCTGCGGTTTTACGATACCACAACTGATAACAATAGGGGTATTGTCATCATTATTTTTTAATGATTTCATTTTGTATTTTTTAGATAAGATTTGTTAAACAATGACAAAAAAGACAGTATAACGAAGTCTAGTTTTTGTAATTGTTATTAATCTGTAAATGAAATAATTGTAAACAGAATATGTTTTAGATTTGACACACTAATGGCTGCCAAAAGTAGAATTTAGCTTATTTTAGGTATAAGCCAAAGAGAATGGAAACCTGAAGAAATAGTGGTTTCTAAACTATAAAATTTTTGTTTTTCAGAGTGAAAATTAAGCAAATTGCTTTTGAATTCCAGTTCATTTAAAAAGGTGATTCCGCCATTACATCCTGAAGAGCAGCCACACATTGAATGCCCGCATTTTCGCCCGCAACCATCATGATGATTCTTATCGTTTGAGTGATTCATTTTGGAACAACAATCATCCTTCTGAATTTTGGAAGTTTCTTTTGAGCAGGAATGATTCACAACAACTTTTTCACAAGCAAAGGTTAAAGTTGGCATTAGGAATAAGCCAAGTATAACAATTAGTATGATGTGAAATTTGTTCATGCGAAAGAAATAATAAATTCAAAAATACTTATATAATTTTATTTTCTAACATAATAAATGTTAAAAACATTTTTAATGCTAAAGAGGTTCTGTTTTAAGAAGGATTATTAAAACCTAAAAAGTAGTGCTGCAAAGTTGCAACACTACTTTTTAATACCATATAGTTTTTGAACTATTCCCTTGGTTTTGTTTTTATGATTTCATAAGACTGAATTAGATTCTTGCTTTTTACCACTAGCTAATTATTTTATTTATAACCGTCAGTTAGTGTTTTCATAAAAGCAACAATGTCTTTTTCCTCCTGAAGCGTCAATTTCAGATTTCCTAATTCGTCATGATTTACCGTTTCCGTAACTTCTGCTGCCGGAAAAGCTTCCACATCTCTGCTATTATAAAAATGTACCACTTCTTCTAATGTGTTGTAAAAACCATTGTGAAAATATGGAGCCGAAATTGCCACATTTCTCAAAGTAGGAACTTTAAATTTTCCGTTATGGCTGGCATCTTTTACAATTGTTCCAAGACCATTATCGATGGCATTTGCTCCTAATGGATTATTTGAGGCAGGGATGGTGTAAAACGGATTGTTAGGATTCTTTGGCACTCCAATGTTATCATAAGTAAAATCAGTAAACAATACTTTTCCGCTATCCTCATCAGGCTCAGAGATATGACAAGCGGCACAATTACCTTTATCTGTTGCATTAAATAACTGCAATCCTCTAAGCTCTTGCTGTGTTAGTGTTACTTGCCCTTTTAGATAATAATCGTATTTGGAAGAGAAAGGATTTACTTCTTTTGATTTTTCAAAAGTAGCAATCGCATCAGTGATATTGTTGAAAATAGTTTGCACATCCTCATTGTTTCCATATACTTTTTGGTAGAGTGCATAGTAAGGAGCTTGTTTTAGTTTTGTAACCAGCATCTCTACACTTGTAAGGTTCATTTCAAGAGGATTCATAAACGGCTTTTTAGCCTGTTCCTCAAGTGTGTTTACGCGGCCATCCAAAAAGAAACCGCCAACATATGTCCCATCCACTGCATCATAATGCAGGGTTGGTGCAAACATAGCATAAGATACATTGGGAGCATTTCGGTTGCCAAAAAGACCATTTACTGCTCCTTCTGAAACAATGCTGTGATTTAAATCAGAGAAACCAGTTTGCGGGCTATGGCAGGTAGCACAGGATTGCCCTCCGGGATTGGATAGGTTTTTGTCAAAAAAAAGTTCTTTCCCTAAGGCAACTTTATCAATAGGGGTAACAAAAGTATAATCTCTGTTGTCTTCACAAGACAGTAGTATTGTTGTACCCAATATTGCAATAAAAAATTTCAGGTATTGATTGGCGCTTCTCATTATGCTAAAAGGTTATGTAAATTAAAAACGAGCATTAAATCCGATATAAAAACTTCTTCCCACGGCAGGAATAATTCCAGGTCCTGGATATTCATCGGTTCTTCTTGTAAAATAAGCTTTATCGGCAATGTTATTAACCCCGAATTTAACTCCGAAATTGTCAAACTTGTAATTACCACTAAAGTCCCATACAGCATAAGAGGGGATACATCCTGCAATTGGGTCATCGCTTTTCTCAACATTTGAAGCATCACCATAAGCATCTCCTATAAAG
Organism: uncultured Flavobacterium sp.; assembly: GCF_963422545.1. Taxonomy (NCBI): domain Bacteria; kingdom Pseudomonadati; phylum Bacteroidota; class Flavobacteriia; order Flavobacteriales; family Flavobacteriaceae; genus Flavobacterium; species uncultured Flavobacterium sp. Next base: position 5,684 of record NZ_OY730241.1, on the reverse strand, counting down.
TTTGCCTGAAGAGTACCTGATAATTTTTTACTGTTAAAAATAAGACCTATACGGTTGATTGTTTGAGCTGCAGCTTCAACTCTTTTTCCTTTAAATTCTCCTGAAGTATATTGAGCATCGATGTAAGAAAATGAATTAAATATATTCAATCCGTATTTTGAGTTTTCATTAATACATTTTAAGATATTTAATTCAACATAACTCTCTATTCCTTTATGAACACTATTTGCTACATTGGTACGAACAGAATATTGCTCTCCGGTAGCTTCATTAGTTCGTAACACAAGACCCACACGGTTATTATAAGCCATGTAAAATGCACTAACATCAAAGTTTAAATAACTTTTAACAGTACCTCGGTAACCTAAATCAGAATTATAACCTTTGGCATCTTTTAAATTAGGATCAACATAAGAAACAACTCCTATTGGTTGTAACTGTGAATAGTCCATTGGGCGGTATGCCTGACTAATATTTGCATAAAAAGAACAAGTCTTATTGGTTTTATATTCTAATCCTGTTCCAAACAACATAAAATAGCGATTTCTGCTTTGGTCTGTATTTAATTTGTCCAGATCTTCAATTTTATATCCTTTAGCTGTACTTTTTAGATATTCAAATCGAACGCCCGGAGTAATAGTAAATTTATCTGAAATCTTAAAAATGTTTTCTACAAAGGGAGCTACATTGGTAGTTGTAAAATCAAAATTGTATTCCCAATCTCCTGTAATAGACATATCAAAATCACTATTTGTAGTACCCTCGCCGCCACCTAAGCGTTTAAACCAGGCATAACTGTGTCTGATTCCTGCTGCCATGGTTGATTTTTGGTTTCCTAAATAATAGCTTTGAGAAACACGCAGTTCAGTAGTAATATTATTCATATCTTCCTTTTCTACCTCACGAGGAACAAAGGCTCCTGTTGCAGGGTCAATAGTATCAGCAGCACTCGGACCACCATCTTCATTTCTCCAAACTAATGAACGGTTACTGAATAGGTAAGATGTTTTTAAACTGATTTTAGTATTCTCTGTAGGATTAAAATTGGCATAACCCGTTATAATGTTCCATGGACTTTTTAACCAGTTTCTTGTTCTTGTAGATTGTTTTGGATCGTTATTAAATTGTTCGTCAGATAAACCACCGGGCATTTTTAATTGGTTGCGAAGTAAAGAGTATTCTACGCCCATTTTAAACTTGTCTGAAGCATTATACTGAATTTTTCCAAAAGCAGACAATTGCCATTGCTGACTATTAGGTCTGTAGCCATCCATGTTTCTGTATTGTACATAACCGTAGTAACTGATCTTCTTATAATTTCCACCCATGGAGTTAAAGGAATTAAACATACCAAAACTACCCATTGTCTGAGAGGTTTTAAACTCAAACGGCTTTTTTGCCGGGGCATCGTCTAAAACGTAATTGGCCAATCCGCCAAATTGAGCACCAAACTGTAAAGCAGCTGCTCCTCTAACCAATTCAATACGCTTAACAGCTTCCATTGGTGGTAAATAATAAGCTTCATTGTAACCGTAAACATCTGCACTGATATTATAACCATTCTGACGGGTATTCATTTCAATACTTTGGCTAGGGTTCAATCCTCTGGTAGCAATACCATTGGCAGTAAATCCGCTACCTTCTGTTTCAACGATATTTAATCCTGGGATTCTTCCTAATATTTGGCGTGTATTGTTTATGGCTTTATTAGCATCTAAACTATCGACAAGAATAACTTCAGTTTTTTTTCCTGCATAAATAATACCGTCTTTTTCGTCTAACAAATGACCAATACCATTTAATGTTTTATATCCTTTAACGACAACCTCATCTAAATTTGTTGATTTATCTTTTCCTGTTTCTTGTGCCGTTCCAATTGCAGAAATTAATAGTATACCTGCAAAAATTATTTTTCTCATTATTATTTAGATTAATTCTACGGCAGCAAATGTAATAGGTTGATTTTATTTATACTAATTATAAATAAATAATTTTTCACATTTCTTTAACAAAAAATAATCTGTTGATAATCAGTGCGAAAGCTTGATTTTTTTGAGCTTTTAAAGTGATTGCTAGTTTTTTTTGTAAAAAAAATACTTAGCTTTTTAGGCAAGCTGAATGTTCATCCTTTTTGACAAAGGACATAATTTAATAAAATCGTAATTTTTTTATGCTATTAACTTTTCTCAGTACTGCTGAGAGTTTTTTTAAATCTAATCTTCGTATAAGTTACCCAACTAGATTTAAAGTAGTTTAGAGTCATTTGAATATGTTTGCTATTATTTTTATTGTATCAATTTCAATGCATCATTAAGTCTCAATGCAACGTTATCCCAATTGATAATATTAAATAAAGCATCTACAAAATCGGTTCGTTTGTTTTTGTATTTTAAATAATAAGCATGTTCCCAAACATCGATAACTAATAACGGAATGGCACCCCATTGTGTCAATTTTTCGTGATTTTCGCATTGCAAGACCACTAAGCTATCACTGTAAGGCTGATATGCCAAAATTCCCCAACCATTCCCATCTACATTTTTTGAAGTGGCTGCAATTAAAACTTTTAATCTATCGAAACTGCCAAAACTTTTCTCAATTCGCTTCAGTAAATCTCCTTTGGGTAAATTGCTTTTATTGGTAAGATTTGTCCAAAATATTGAATGTAAAATGTGAGATGAAAAATGATAGGATAGTTTTTTTGTCCAAAAATCAACAGTTTCCAAGCTGTTATCATCCAATGCTTTTTTAATCATCTGCATATCCTTATTGGCTCCTTTTACTGCACCACCATGATGAAAAGTGTAATGCAAATGCAAGGTTTCTGCATCCATATAGGGCTCTAAGAAATTTTCACTATATGGAAGTGTTTGTTGAATATAATTGCCATTTGCATCTACTAATTTATCAATAGAATTATTAGCTAAATTTTTTGCAAATGCGTTAGTAGTAGGGAGTACTAAAGCTGCTGCACCCATTAATGTGCCCGATTTTAAAAACTCTTTTCTATTCATTGTAAAATATTTAGTTTATTAATTTAATTGCTTAAATCATCAAAATAAGATAACACATTGGCTTTTGCAAAACATGGATTGATCAATGTTTATACCAAATATAGTAAAAAACTATTTTAGAGTTTTAGAAGTTTTTAGGGTTACGAATTAGGATATAAAGTAGTATAGTTTTAATCTCCGCAAATTTTACGGAGATTAAAACTACAGATAATAATTCTATGTGATTTTTCGAACTAGTTCAAGCTTGGTGATGGGTTGATAAACCATTGGGATTTCTTCAATTTCAACATCACTTTTATCTAATCCAAAAGCTTTTTCTTCAGAAAGAGAAAGTTGTTTTAACCAGTAGTATGAATAAAGCAGCCAGCCATCTTTTATAGCAAAATCATTTTCTACTGACAAGAATTTTTCAATGATGATGAATTTAAAATCAGGTTCAGGATTGTATTTTGTAGAACCGTCCGGACGAATATGCAGGTTGAGTTCTTTTCTTTCGACTAATTCCTGAACTATTTTTTTAAAATATAATTCAACTTTGGGCTGGACTCTAAAACCTACATTTAATATCACCTTGATTACTTTATCATCTAAGATTTCTTCAACTTCATAGTTTAAAGTAAAAGGTTCGTTTGTTCTGTTGATATGTAAAAACCAATATACATCAGCTCTTTTTGGTTTTTTTGCAAAGATCGATTTTATAATTTTCTCCTCAATTTCATAGGTTCTGTCGGCTTTGGATAAGTATATTAAATGGGTTGAATATTTTGGGATACTATCATCCTGACTTAATTCGTTCAGCAAGACTGTCTGTTCAGACAGATTAATAAACTTCAGAAAACGGTTGTTGATTTTTCGGGAATAATACCAAACATACATTACCATAAAAATGAAAAGTTCAAAGAATAAAAACATCCATCGTTCTTTAATTTTTACAACATTGGCAAGGAAAAAAGCAACTTCGATTATAGTAAATATCAATAAAATAATAGTTACCCAGCCTTTATTCATTTTCTTAATAAATACTAAATAGTAGGATAGGAGAACCGTTGTCATTAACATGGCAATTGTGATCGAAAATCCATAAGCTGCCTCCATATGTGCAGAGTTTTTGAAATATAAGATCATTAAGATACAGCCAGCCCAAAGTATTGTATTTACAGAAGGAATATAAATTTGTCCTTTTAGATTTGTCGGATTTTTTAAGGATACACGCGGCCAGAAATTTAATGAAATAGCCTCGTTTATTAAGGTAAATGAACCACTAATTAGTGCTTGAGATGCTATAATTGCGGCAAATGTGGCAATCACGATTCCAACGATTAAGAACCATTGTGGCATTATGGTATAAAATGGGTTTTTGCCTTGTAAAAAAGGATTTCCCTGATGCATCAACCAAGCGCCTTGTCCCAAATAATTAGTAACCAAAGCAATTTTTACAAAAATCCATGTAAGACGAATATTTTCTTTTCCGCAATGCCCCAAATCAGAATACAATGCTTCTGCACCAGTTGTACAAAGAAATACAGCGCCCAATAACCAGAAACCATGCGGGTATTCAACTAATAATCTATAGCCATACATTGGGTTTAGTGCATTTAATATATCAGGATGATGCACAATTTGAGAAACTCCTAATACTAATAACATCGTGAACCAGATTACCATTGCAGGACCAAAAATATAACCTACTTTTTGTGTTCCAAAGCGCTGAAAAATAAATAATCCCGAAAGAATAGCAATAACAATTGGAATTGTAGGCAAACTTGGAACAATTGCTTCTAAACCCTCCACAGCCGAAGCTACAGAAATGGGCGGAGTAATGATTCCATCGGCAAGTAAAGTAGTTGCTCCTAAAATGGTAGGAATCACTAATTTTCCTTTTCCAAAACGCTTTACTAATGCGTATAAAGAAAATACACCACCTTCTCCGTGATTGTCAGCCGAGAGTGTTAAAAAAATATATTTAAATGTTGTTTGAAATGTCAATGTCCAAAATACACACGAAATTCCACCATATACTAATAATTGGGTTATTTCTCTATCGCTAATAATAGATTTCATAACATATAAAGGACTCGTTCCAATATCACCATAAATGATACCAAGTGCCACTAAGAGTGTAGCCGCGCTTACTTTTTGGATTGTAGATTTATTCATGTGGATTTTTTAAATATTGTGTTTATTATCTTTTTTTAATTGGCATTAAATCTGTAGCCTACGCCAGATTCGGTAAGTATGTGTTTAGGACGGTTAGGGTCATTTTCTATTTTTTTGCGAAGCTGTGTAATAAAAACACGTAAATATTGGGTTTGATCTAAGTAGCTCTGGCCCCAAACTTCTTTTAGAAGATACTGGTGTGTTAAAACACGTCCTTCATTTTGTACTAATAAAGCCAGTAATCTGTATTCTGTAGCCGTTAGTTTAATCACTAGATCATCTACTTTTACCACACGCGCACTAAAATTGATAGTTGTATTTCCAAAAGTGACCAAAGTATCGTTTTGATGATCAAGTCCCATTCGCAAAGCTGCCCTAATTCTGGCTAAAAGCTCCTGGGCACGAAAAGGTTTAGACAAATAGTCATTTGCGCCATTATCTAATGCCTTAACAATTTCTTCTTCTGTGTTTTTAACGGTAAGAATAATTATGGGGTTTTTATACCATTCCCTT
>NZ_OY730240.1 GCF_963422545.1 uncultured Flavobacterium sp. | reverse complement strand
TCAACAGTGATTTGACCATCACGAGCTCTCAATGCTAATCTTTTGATTTCAGCTTCAATTCCACGGAAAGTTAATAATTCAGCATTACGAACAACAGGAACCATTAAACCTTTTGGTCCTGAAACTGCGATTGAGATATCAGCAAAATCATAAGCAATTTTATAATCACCATCCATCATTGAGTTAACATCTGGATATAATTGTAAAGCTCTTGTAACTGCTTTTGTAAAGAATGACATGAAACCTAATCCTAAACCACCATGTTTTGCTTTAAAAGCATCTTTGTATTCGTTACGAATTTGACTAATTGGAGTCATGTTAACTTCGTTGAACGTTGTTAACATTGCAGTTTCGTTTTTAGCAGCAACTAATCTCTCTGCTACTTTACGACGTAACATTGATAATTTTGTGCGCTCAGATCCACGGCTTCCACCAGTTGGAGTTCCCATAGAAGGTACTGCATTTACAGCATCATCTTTAGTGATTCTTCTGCCTTTACCAGTTCCTGAAACAGTTGCTGGTGCTATGTTTTTTTCGTCTAATATTTTTCTTGCTGCCGGAGATGGAGTTCCTGCTGCATAACTTGTAGCTGCCGGAGCTTGTACCGGTGCTGCTTTTGGAGCCTCAGCTTTTACTTCAGCCTTTGGCGCTTCTGCTTTAGGTGCCTCAGCCGCTGGTGCAGCCGGAGCATCACCTGCTGGTTTTACACCATCTGTATCAATTAAACAAACTACAGCTCCTACAGCAACTGCATCACCTTCTTCAGCTTTTAGCGTAATAATTCCGCTCATTTCAGCAGGTAATTCAAGAGTTGCTTTGTCTGAATCAACTTCAGCAATAGCTTGATCTTTTTCTACATAATCTCCGTCTTTTACTAACCAAGTTGCAATTTCAACTTCTTTTATTGATTCCCCTGGTGATGGGACTTTCATTTCTAAAATCATCTTATTTTTTGTTTAAGGTTTTTATGGTTTAAAGTTTCCTGTTTGAATTTGAAACTTTAAACTTGAAACATTTTCTTTTTATCTGAATAAATTTTTATCGAAAACCATTCTAATTGCATCTGCATGACGACGTTTTGCACGTGTGTAACTTCCTGATGCTGGTGCAGCATAAGCTTTTAATGAAGCTAATCTCCATTTTACTAGATCAAAGTTCATTAACATAAAGCTGTAAGCTCCCATGTTTTTAGGTTCTTCCTGAGCCCAAACATAATCATCAGCATTTGGGTATTGTGCGATAATTGCTTTTAATTGCTCAACTGGTAAAGGGAATAATTGCTCGATACGAACAACTGCAACGTCATTTCTTCCGTTATTTTCTCTTTCAGCAATGATATCATAGTAGAATTTACCCGTAACGAAAACTAAAGTTTTTACTGCTTTTTTATCTACTGCATTATCATCAATTGTTTCCTGGAAACTTCCTGTTGCTAATTCTTCTACTGTAGACACACATCTTGGATCACGTAATAAACTTTTTGGAGAGAAAACTACCAAAGGTTTACGGAAATTGGTTTTCATTTGTCTTCTCAACAAGTGGAAGAAGTTTGCTGGCGTTGTACAATCTGCAACGTACATGTTTTGTCTTGCGCAAAGTTGTAAATAACGCTCCATTCTTGCAGAAGAGTGTTCTGCACCTTGACCTTCATATCCGTGAGGCAATAATAAAACGATACCATTTTGGTTGTTCCATTTATCTTCACCACATGAAATATATTGGTCAATCATGATTTGTGCTCCATTAGAGAAATCTCCAAATTGTGCTTCCCAAATCGTCAATGCGTTTGGATTTGCCAATGCATATCCATAATCAAAACCAAGAACTCCGTACTCAGATAAAAGAGAGTTGAATACTCCAAATTTTCCTTTTTTGTTCTCGATACTATTCAATAAGATTACTTCTTCTTCAGAATCTTCAACTTTTACAACAGCATGACGGTGAGAGAATGTACCACGCTCTACGTCCTGACCAGAAATACGAACATCAAATCCTTCTGTTAAAAGTGAACCGTAAGCTAATGCTTCTGCAGTTCCCCAGTCGATAGTGTTGTTGTCGTATCCGGTTTTTCTGTCTGTAACAATTTTAGTTATTTTGTTGATGAATTTCTTCTCTGCCGGTAAAGTTGAAATTGTATTGATGATAGAATCCAATCCTTTTTTGTCAAAAGAAGTGTTTACTTTTTCAAGCATTTGTGTATCTGTTACCTGAACAAATCCGTCCCATTCGTTTTTCATGAATGGAGTTATGATAGTCAAATCTTTTTTACGGGAAGCTTCTAAATTCTCCTCCATTAAAGATTTATATTCTTTTTCTAAAGCATTTACATAAGAAGCATCGATTACGCCATCAGACAATAATTTCTCTGCATAAATATCTCTTGGATTTTTATGTTTTGCGATGATTTTATATAAAACCGGTTGAGTAAAACGAGGTTCATCACCTTCGTTATGACCGTATTTTCTGTATCCTAAAAGATCGATAAATACGTCACGTCCAAATTGCATTCTGTAGTCTAATGCAAAAGATACTGCGTGTACAACAGCTTCAGCATCATCTGCATTTACGTGCAATACTGGAGATAAAGTTACTTTAGCAACGTCTGTACAATAAGTAGACGAACGAGCGTCTAAATAGTTAGTTGTAAAACCAACCTGGTTGTTAATTACAATATGGATTGTTCCTCCAGTTTTGTAACCGTCAAGTTGTGCCATTTGAATGATTTCGTACAAGATTCCCTGACCTGCGATTGCAGCATCTCCGTGAACGGCGATAGGTAATACTTTAGAAAAATCATCAGCATAATATTTATCTTGTTTTGCTCTTGTGATTCCTTCAATTACAGCTCCAACCGTTTCTAAGTGAGAAGGGTTTGGTGCTAAATTGATGTTGATATTTTTTCCTGTTCTTGTTTTCTTGTCAGCAGTAAGACCTAAGTGGTATTTTACGTCACCATCAAAGTATTCCTGATCGTAATCTTTACCGTCGAACTCACCAAAGATATCCTGAGTCGATTTTCCGAAGATGTTTGCCAATACGTTCAAACGACCACGGTGAGCCATTCCCATTACGAATTGTTCAACACCTTTTTCTGCAGCTTGTTCGATCAAAGCATCCAGAGCCGGGATGATAGATTCTCCACCTTCAAGAGAGAATCTTTTTTGACCAACATATTTAGTATGTAAGAAGTTCTCGAAAGAAACAGCTTGATTTAATTTATTTAAGATAGTTTTCTTTTCTTCAGAAGAGAAATTAGGCTGATTTACATTTACAGCTAATTTATCCTGAATCCATTTTACAACACCAGGATTCCTGATGTACATATATTCAATACCGATGTGTTGGCAATAAATAGATTGAAGACGCGTTACAATGTCTTGCAAAGTAGATGGTCCCACACCGATAGTTTGAGCAGCATCAAAAACTGTAGAAAGATCAGCAGATGTTAATCCGAAATTTTCGATGTCTAAAGTAGGAGAAGATGTTCTACGATCACGAACAGGGTTTGTTTTGGTAAACAAGTGTCCACGAGTACGGTATGCATCGATTAACTTTAGGACATTGAATTCTTTTTGTAGTTTGTCAGAAACCTGACTGTAATCTGTGCTTGGGCTAGTCACATATTCAACAATTTGTTGAACTGGATTTTCGTCATTATAAGTCGTTTGTCCAAAGTCGAAACCTTGAAAAAAACTTCTCCAGCTTGGCTCAACGCTATCTGGATTTACTAAATACTGATCATATAATTGTGCGAAAAACTCTGTGTGTGCTGCATTTAAAAATGAAAACCTATCCATAATATGAGTGAATATACTTTTTGTTAAATAGAAAGGCAAAAGTACAACAATCGCATTTATTTAAATCTTTTTTTTGCGTACTTTTACGTAAAAATTTGTTAAAAAGAGACCCAACTATGAATTATAATCAAGTTTCAAACGTTTTCAAACCATTTTTTGTGATTTTGGCAGTCTTGTTTTCAAGTTTTGCTATTTCGCAACAAAAGTATGTTATAGACAACAGTAATCATTTTTGGGACAAAGTTCAATTTGGTGGTGGACTTGGTGTAGGCATTGGTTCCGGTTACACCGATATTTCTGTAATGCCAAGTGCGATTTATAATGTAAACGAAATTGTAGCAGTGGGTGTAGGGTTGCAATTTGGTTATTTGTCCTCTAAAAGTTATTACAATTCTTTTGTGTACGGAGGAAGTTTGGTAGGTCTCGTGAATCCGATTCCGGAAATTCAATTGTCTGCAGAATTAGAGCAAGTTAGGGTAAATACCGATTATAATTCGACTCCTTACAGACCAAGTTATTCAGATAATTATTGGAATACTGCTTTATACTTAGGCGCAGGTTATAGAACAGGAAGTGTTACCATTGGTGCACGTTACGATGTTTTGTACAATCCTGACAAAAGTCTTTACGGATCAGGATTTATGCCTTTTGTGAGGGTATATTTCTAATTTAAGCTGCTAAGACTCTGAGGTACTAAGTTTCTAAGGTTTTTAAATATTGAAATTTGAAGAAATATATTTTTATACTTATTGTTGTTCTAATTTCGAGTTGTAATGATTCTAAAAAAATAGAAGTTGTAGGAACAAAAGTTGAAGAGAAAGAATTACAGCCTTTTTTTGATTCAGATAAAATTGATCATTACTATGTAAATTATTCTCTTGAAAGTATAATTGAATTTAATACTAAAAATAAAGAATCAAAAAAACACAAAGAGTTCTCAGATTTATTCATGGGCTATTTTCCTGATAGTATTCCTAAAAAAGATTTCGAAAAAACTTTGCTAAATCATAATTATAAAAAATCAATCCTATCCAATAAGCAACAAAAAGAGATTGAAAATGTATTTAGCGCAAAAGATTCCTTGCAAACCGATGGATATGCTTGTATCCCTGAATACAGGGATATTTTTATATTTAAGAAGAAAGAAAAAACAGTTGGGATAGCAAAGATTTGTTTTAAATGTGGCCGTTTTCAAATTATCGGAAGTAAATTAGATACTAGCGGCTTTGGACTTTGGAGTGAATTAGATAGATTGAAGAATATTGTCCGTCCAAATAGCAAAA